>JAJYGR010000286.1 GCA_021790655.1 Acidobacteriota bacterium
ACATTGCCCGTCTGGATCTGCAAACGCTGCTGAATACGTATCCCGACTCTGAATACGCCATGCGGTCGAAACTCGCGATCGGCGACACCTGGTACAAAGAAGGCGGCACAGCCGCCATGCAGCAGGCGGAAGAAGAATATAAGGACTTCATCACTTTCTTTCCCGACAAGCCGGAAGCCGCGGAAGCGCAGATGAAAGTGTCCGACATCTACTACAAGCAGATGGAAAAACCGGATCGCGACCCCACCAACGCTACCCGCGCGGAAGAAGAATATCGTGTAATGATCCTGCAATATCCAGATTCCAGTCTGATTCCACAGGCCAAGCAGCGCTTGCGCGAAGTGCAGGAAGTTTTGGGCGACCATGAGTTCGCCATTGGCAATTTTTATGAAACCCGCATGAATTATGCGGCAGCCATCGCCAGACTTCAATCCGTAGTCGATACGTTTCCCCTGTACAGCCGCATGGACCAAACGTTGCTCGATATCGGAGACGCCTATGAAGCCCAGGCCCGCAACATTCAGCAGATGAAGCTCGACCCGGTCGCGAAGGAACGCCTGTTCAAGCTCTATAACGACCGCGCCATTCATGCGTATGATCGTGTCATCCTGGAATATCCGATGACCCCGCATGTCGATGACGCGCGAGACCGGTTGGAAGCCATACGGCAGCCGATTCCGCAGCCCACCCAGCAGGAAGTTGCAGAAAGCGCTGCCATGGAGCAGAGCCGCGCTCCCATCAACCTGAAATACAAAGCAGTATTGCTGATTACGGCCCGGCCCTCGACCGTGCAAGCCGCGCGCGTTGGAGAACCCAGCCTGGTTGACCCGACGCAAATCATGGCCCCCACAGTGGTCAAGGAAGCCGTTGCCGACGTGGCCTGGGCGATGAAGCCCGATGGCAAGCCAGCCCCGGGTATTCCTGGCGGGTCAAACGACGTCAACGCCATTGGGACCCTCGCGGGCAATGGAGCACAGGGCACCGCCCCGAGCACGGCATCGGGTTCTGGCCAGCAACCCGCGACTCCTGGAGCAAACAGTCTCCAGATGAACGATATCTCTGGAGACAACGGCGTGAGCGGGTCGGTCATCCACAACAATCAGGAGCAACCAGCTCCCGAAAACGCTGTGCAACCGCCCGCTGGCACATCCTCGAACACCGCGCCGGGCGCAACGGGTGCAACACCTGCGGGAGCCACACCGGCAGGTCAGTCTACCCCAGACGCTACCAGCGGACAGCCAGCGGTATGGCCCTCAGCCAAGCCTGACAATGGCGGGATGCCCACCGTTGCCCCTAAGAACAGCACGCCGCTTCCACCAGTAAAAGCGGCTGCGGATGCTCCGACGCAGATCAATGACGTGACCCAGACCGGCCCCGCGGAGAATACTGCTGTCCAGAAAACCGCAACAGGCAAGAAAAAGATGAAGAACCCCAAACCGAAATTTAAGGGCAGCGAGGAATCTTCCAGCAAACACAAAAGGAAGAAGGGCCTGAGAAAATTGAATCCGTTCTAACTGGAACTCATAGCTGGTACTGATCCGGCATTTAAGCATTGCATTCAGGCGCCCCATCCTGGCCGCGTTGTTTGCGGCTTGGGTGGAGAAAATCGGTTCAATTCAATAGGTCCCGATCGCAAAGACCCACTTGCTCTCTCCAGCACACCCTGTCTCCGCATTTTGTGTATATTGGGATACCGTGATGACATCTCCATTTGCTTGTATCGCTCTGCTTCGGCGCACAATTTTGCGCATCTCCTTTTTTTTGCTGGCCGCCGGACTGTACGCGGCAGCCCAGCAGTCCGCCGTGCCTCCCACGCCCCACATCCATGCCGACGACCAGGTCACGTTTTATTTCCTCGACCCGGGAGCAAGCAAAGTCGAGCTGGGCCTGGAAGGTAACGCGCATCCATTGCCCATGATGAAAGACTCTCAAGGCATATGGAGTATTACCGTTGGCCCTCTTGCTCCGGAGATTTACAGCTACCACTTCATCGCCGATGGCGTGCCCCTGCTCGACCCTGCCAACTCGCACATCAATCCCAACCTGCACAGCCCTTCCAATGCGTTGGAAGTGCCCGGGGCGACGCCGGAGTTGTGGGATGTGCAGGATGTTCCACACGGCGTCGTGCATCACCACTTTTACAAATCCACAATCATCGGCGATCAGCGTGACTATTTCGTATACACGCCACCTGCATATAATCCGCGCTCCGGCAAAAAATATCCCGTCCTGTATCTGTTGCACGGCTATACCGACGATGCACGTGGATGGACTGCGCTGGGCCGCGCCAATGTCATCCTGGACAATCTGATCGCGCAGGGTAAAGCCAAGCCTATGATCATCGTGATGACGCTCGGCTATGGAGCGCCGGAGATTGTCCTCGGCCCCCGCGCCAGCATGAACGACGCCACCCTGCGCAAGAAAAATTACGATCGCTTCACGCAAGCCCTGCTCACGGAAGTCATCCCGCAAGTGCAATCGATGTATCGCGTCTCGACCAAGCGTCAGGACCGCGCCATCGCCGGCCTTTCCATGGGCGGAGCGGAAAGTCTGCTTACGGGCCTGAACCACATCAACACCTTTGCCTGGATTGGCGCTTTCAGCGCCGGTGGTCCCTATCCACCCTTCGCACAGGACTTTCCTTCTCTGAATGCAAAAAATGCCGCGCAACTGCGGTTGTTGTGGATTGCCTGCGGAACCAACGATCACTACGTCGGCAAAACTCCTCTCATTACGCTGAACCGCGACCTCATCGCTTGGCTTCGTTCCAAAGACATTCCCGTGACCGCCGTGGAGACACCCGGCATGCATGAGTGGCCCGTCTGGCGCGACAACCTGATTCATTTTGCGCCACTGCTCTTCCAGCCGAAGTAGACTCGACGCTGCGCAACTAGAGTCGATGGCAGGTCGCGCTGTGCTATCGTGAAATTTGGCCCGATGATGTTGCGTCCGGCCCTTCCGACTCCATGCCACGCGACCTCCCAAAAGCCTACGACCCGACCGCCATTGAAGATAAATGGGCAGAATACTGGGTGAGCGAGCGCATCTTCGCCGCTCCCACGCCGCCCGCCGCGGCGGGTCCCCACGCCCCCACGTTTACCATGCTGTTGCCGCCACCGAACGTCACTGGCCGTCTACACATGGGCCACATGCTCAACCAAACGGAGATGGACATTCTGACCCGCTGGCATCGCATGCGCGGCGACTTGTCTCTCTGGGTCCCCGGCACCGACCACGCCGGCATTGCCACGCAAATGATGGTGGAACGCAAGCTGATGGATGAAGGCACCAGCCGCCAGCAACTGGGCCGCGAGGCCTTCGTCGAGCGCGTGTGGGAGTGGAAAAAAGAATACGGCGGCGCCATCCTCGACCAGATGAAGCGCCTCGGCGCGAGCGTCGATTGGTCCCGCGAATACTTCACCATGGACGAGCGGCTATCCGTCGCCGTGAAAGAGGCGTTCGTCCGCCTACATCAGCAGGGACTCATCTATCGCGGCGCCTACATCGTGAACTGGTGCCCACGCTGCCAGACCGCCATCAGCGATCTCGAAGTGGTGCATCATGAGCAGGCGGGCAAGCTGTATGAAATTCGCTATCCCGTGATCGGTGAGGATGGCGTGTTTGTCACCATTGCCACCACGCGCCCGGAAACCATGCTTGGGGATGTTGCTGTCGTCGTGAATCCGACCGACGCGCGCTACATGCATCTGCATGGCAAGAAGCTGCGCCTGCCGCTGGTTGGGCGCGAGATTCCCATCCTGCCCGACGACTGGGCCAATCCAGAGTTCGGCACCGGCGCGGTGAAAGTGACGCCCGCGCACGATCCCAACGACTTCGCCATCGCCCAGCGGCAAAACCCGCCGTGGCGGGCCATTGTGGTGATGGATGAGACCGCGCACATGAACGAAGCGGCGGGTGCCTACGCAGGTCTCGACCGCTACGAAGCACGCAAGAGAATTCTTGCCGATCTCGAAGCACAGGGATTGCTGTTCGCTGTGAAGGACCATGTCAATGCCATCGGCAAGTGCGACCGCTGCAAAACGGTCGTTGAGCCGCGCCTTTCGACGCAATGGTTCATCAAGATTCAGCCACTGGCGGACAAAGCCATGGAAGCCGTCGAGAGTGGCGCAATTCGCTTTACGCCCGAGCAATACAAGAAGACGTACTTCGAGTGGATGCGAAACATTCACGACTGGTGCATCTCGCGCCAGCTCTGGTGGGGCCATCGCATCCCCGCGTGGCACTGCGCGGACTGCAAAGAAATTACCGTGGCGCGGGAAACGCCCGCGGCCTGCTCGCACTGCGGGTCGCCGGGGCGACCAAAGCTCACACAGGAAACCGATGTGCTGGATACGTGGTTCTCTTCCGGCCTGCTACCGTTCACCGTCTTCGGCTGGCCTGCGCAGACGCCGGACCTTGCGGCCTTTTATCCAACGCAATTATTAGTCACGGGATTCGATATCCTCTTCTTCTGGGTGGCGCGCATGATTATGCTCGGCTGCCACTTCATGCTCGACGTTCCCCTGCCTGACGGCTCAAAGCGCACGTTGGCGGACGCTATCCCATTCCGCGAGGTCTACATCCACGCGCTGGTGCGCGACGCCGACCGCCAGAAGATGTCGAAGACGAAGGGCAACGTCATCGACCCAATCGACATTATTCATCGCTATGGAACCGACGCCGTGCGCTTCACGCTGGCCTCCATGGCCTCTCCCGGAACGGACATAGCCTTCAGCGAGGCGCGGACGGAGGGCTATCGCGCCTTCGCCAACAAAATCTGGAACGCCGCTCGATTTATCTTCATGCAGATGGATCGAGCGAAAGAGGCAGGGATTGAAGTGACCCGGGCGGAGATTGCGAGCTCTCCTGTCCTTGAAAGCACATCGCCAATCGAAGAACTATGGATTGCTTCACGGTTCAACAAATGCGCGGGAAACGTGAACATTGCGCTCGCGAATTATCGCTTTGATGACGCAGCAAATTTCCTTTATCAGTTTTTTTGGGGAGAATTCTGCGATTGGTATCTGGAGATCGCCAAGTTGCGGTTGGATTTCAGCGAAGGGGCCGACAGATCGACAGCTACCAGTGCTCTTTCCACACTACTCAAAGTTTTTCAATCCGCACTGCGCCTGCTCTCGCCATTTATGCCATTTTTGACGGAAGAAATATGGAACGCGCTTTACGATGGCAGGCCGCCAAGGAAATCGATTGCGGTTGCAACTTACCCAGTACATCAGGAGAGAAGCTGGATAGAAAATGTAACGGATGATTCAGCGGAAACATCCATGCGGACGCTTCAGGAGACAATTTCTGGTGTGCGTACTCGTCGCAAAGAGCTAAGTGTCGAAGAAAAAATTGCTGTTTCCGTCAAAATCGCTGCGGTTGGAAATACTGCTGGCACGATCCGGCATAACCTATTGATCGTTAAAAAACTGGCAAAAGTTAAAGAACTAGAACTGATTCATTTTAATGACCGCGATTCAGGTGGTAAGTATGGCAATCTCGCTTGGCATACTATGGGGAAAATTGATATTTTTGTCGATTACGAAAAACCTATTGACATTCCCGCCGAGCGCGACCGCCTGACCAAAGACCTTGCAAAATACGAGAAGGAAATGCAATCGAAACAGTCGCAGTTACAAAATGAAGGATTTCTCGCGAAAGCACCTACAAAAGTCGTCGAGGGGCTGAGAACACGCGCCAATGAGCTGACAATACTGCTGGAAAAAACGCGCGCGGCGCTGGACGCGCTCGACACCGTGGAGAGCCGATAAGCGGCTGGGGAAATTATGGATTGGAAAACGAAACGAGTCACCGCAATCCTCGAACAGGCGCTCATCGAAGACCATGCCACGCACGACGCTACCACCGAATTGACCCTTGATCCAAAGCTGCTTGCATCGGCAACGATACTGGCGAAACAGGACTGCGTGCTTGCTGGCTGGGAGGCGATTCCGCGCATTCTGGAAGTGTTCCGCAAACTGGATCAAAGCCCCTCACGACGCTTTGAAGTGGTACACCATCCAGAGATATTCGACGGCGTGCGCGTGCGCAAAGGGCAGGCGGTCGCGGTGATTCGCGGCAATGCGCGGACCATTCTTGCCTGTGAGCGCGTCACCCTGAACCTGCTGCAACGCATGTGCGGCATTGCGACGCAAACGCGCAAATATGTGGACGCGGTCGCAGGCACAGGCGTCCGGATTCTCGATACGCGCAAGACCGTTCCCGGCCTGCGATTGCTCGATAAATATGCGGTGAGTTGCGGCGGCGGCCAGAACCATCGCATGGACCTGGCCGACGGCGTGTTGATCAAGAACAATCATATTTCGCTGGGCGGCGGCGTTTCCAAAGTTCTGGCGCGGGCGACAAAGCTGCGTAAACCTGGCCAAAAGATCCAGGTGGAAGTGCGCTCCGTCGAAGAACTTAACCAGGCGCTGACGGGCGGCGCAGACTCTCTCTTGTTCGACAACATGACACCGGCTGAAGTAATAAGCGCAGTGAAGATTGCTCGTAAGCACTCCGAAAAAATTTCCATAGAGGCCTCCGGCGGCATGACGTTGGAGACGGTGCGCAAGTATGCGCAGACCGGCGTGAATTACATTTCGGTTGGCGCGCTCACGCACTCCGTCGCTGCAATCGATTTGAGCATGCGGATTACCGGGGAGATTTTCTAAGACGCTGCGCTCATGACAGACCTGCTTGATTCCAACACGTTGCAATCCGCACTCGCAGGAACGATGTTTGCCAACAATATCCACTTGTTTCCAACCATCGACTCCACGAACACCTATGC
>JAJYGR010000181.1 GCA_021790655.1 Acidobacteriota bacterium
CTTCAGCATGCATTGAACCGAATCCTTCCCGCATCCATCCGCGTGCTGGCGGCTGAACGTGTCACCGCTGACTTCCACGCCCGCCATTGCGCCAGTGGCAAGTTCTATCAATATCGAATCTTTCAAGGCCCGATCTGTTCGCCTTTGCTGGCACGCTACGTTACACCTTTCCACTGGCAACTCGATCTGGCTGCCATGCAACAGGCTGCGGAAATGGTTCTCGGCGAACACGACTTCACCTCCTTTGCCGCGACCGATCCAGACCGCGCGACGCGACAAGGTGAGTGCAATGCGGATCATGTTGCCCTGAACGTCCGCCGCATTGAGCAATCTCATTGGTCCCGCATTCCACTTTCGTCCTGCATTCCAGGTCCTGCGATCGATGCCTGGAATCCGTTGCATTTGCCTGGTGCGCTGCAAGCCGATGCTGAAAGTCCATCGCATCTGCTCACCTATACAGTCGGCGGCAATGGATTTCTGCACCACATGGTCCGCAATCTGGTCGGAACATTTCTCGACGTAGGCCGAGGCCGGATCGCTCCCTCCTCGATCATCGACATTCTGAACGGACAAGACCGTAGCCTGGCTGGCCCGACCGCTCCTCCACAAGGATTGTTCCTGCTCCGCGTTATCTATGCCTCAAAACATAGCTCTGAGGCTTAAATATGCTGGATGCTGGCAATTCCAATGCGTCCGGTTTGCTGGCGTAGACGACAGAAGATTTCACGCGATGCTAAAATCCAGGCTTCTGAACAGCGCGTATTCACGTTGCACCTCATGCCGAAAACCTTTGCCAGTTCGGCCTTTCAAATCATCAGCCAGTTGGCTGCGCGGCCTCCCGTGCATCGCGCGTTCCAGTGGTTTCATCTGTATGAGTCAAAGCTGCGGGAATGGCACTTCTGCGTTGCAGCCATCCCGGCGCCACCGTTTGGAGAAGCAGCCCGCGCCCACTGGGTCGCGAAACAATTCTCCGCGCTGGGGCTGGACGATGTGCATATCGACGCTTGCGGAAATGCGGTGGGCTGGCTGCGCGGCCTGGTCGAACCTGCGTCCGCAAATTCCACGCAGCGCCGTGACGACGACACTCCTGCCTATCAGCCATGCACCCTCATTTCCGCGCACCTGGACACGGTCTTTCCTGCTGACGCCATCGGCCAACCGGTGCAGGAGGACAGCATTCTGTTGACTCCCGGGGCCAGCGATAACTGCGCCGGAATTACTGCGCTGCTTGCCCTCGCCGCGGCAATGCGGTACGCCAAAGTCGAGCCTGCGACGGACATACTTTTTGCGGGCAATGTGGGCGAGGAAGGTGAAGGGAATCTGCGCGGCATGCGGTATTTGTTCACAGACTCTCCGTTCGCCTCGCGCATTCGCTCCGCAATCGTTCTGGATGGCGCAGGCACCGAGACCATCGTCGCGCAAGGCCTCGGCAGCAAGCGATTCAGCATCACGATTACAGGTCCCGGCGGCCATTCCTGGGCCGATGCCAACGTGCCGAATCCCATCCTGGTTCTTTCCAATGCGCTGGCTGCGCTAGGACGAATGGAGCTGCCGCAGTCTCCAAAAACCACCTGGAACGTAGGACACATCGAAGGAGGCACGTCGATCAACGCGGTCCCGCAACGCGCGCAGGCGCGCATCGATACTCGCTCCACCGACGCGGCGCTTCTAGTGCAGTTGGAACGACAGATTTATGCCACAGTGGAACAAGCGGTCCGAGAGAGTAACCTTGCGTTCGCAGATCCGACACGGGCAAACTACAGCCCGGAAGGAGGAAGCCATCCACTCCACTTTCAGATGGAAACGATCGGAGAGCGTCCCGCAGCGAAGCTCGAAGACGATGCAGCTATTCTGCAAGCGCTTCGCGCGGTGGACCGGCATCTCGGCATACAGAGCCAGTTACGTATCGCCTCCACGGACGCAAATATTCCTTTGTCTCTAGGCATTGAGGCGGTAAGCATTGGCAGCGGCGGCAGCGGCGGCGGTGTCCATACGCGCCAGGAGTGGTTTGACGCCGTCGGGCGCGACCTTGCGCTCCGCCGCATTCTTCTTCTGCTGTTGGCGCTGGCCAATGCGGAAATTTAGAAGTTTGCAAGGACAGCTATCGCAATCCCGAACCTTCTCATGACGCCCCACGCTTCTTCGACAAAGATCTCTCGCAATGCCATGGCCCATCTACTGATGATTGCCGTCGTGGTGCTATGGGGAGCGACCTTCGTCCTGGTGAAAGCGGCCCTCGCCGACATTGCCCCTCAGTGGTTCAACTCCATTCGGATGACGATTGCCTTCCTCTGTCTGGCACTCCTGTATCGCAGCCAGTGGCGACAATTGACCCGGCAGGCATGGTTGGCGGGCGCTGCTGCCGGAGCTTGTCTGGCTGCGGGATATTTTTTTCAAACTCAAGGCCTTCTCTACACGTCGCCAACAAACTCCGCATTTCTTACCGCGCTGGTGGTCATACTGGTCCCATTTCTGGCGAGTTTGCCTGGGCTGCGTCCTCCCGGCGCAGGCCTGCCGCAGTGGACCGCCTGGGTGGGGGCCGCGCTCGCGTTTTTGGGCGTTGTCCTGTTGACTGCTCCCGCTGGCGCATCCTGGAAATATGTGCTCGACCATCTGAACCGTGGCGATCTGTTGACTCTGGGCTGTGCTTTGGGGTTCGCCTTGCATGTCATCACGTTGGCGCATGCAACGCAAAAAGTCCGCTTTGAACAGATCGCGTTGCTGCAAATCGGCTTTGCCATGTTGTTTTTGACCACTGCTGCCCTGACCATGCAACCCTCCGCGTTGCACATTTTTGCAGATTTGTCGGCACCCAAACACTCTGGAATCACTTTTCTGCTTGTCTTCGCGCTAGCTGTGACGGGAATCGTTGCCACCGCAGCAGCCTTCAGCATCCAGACCTGGGCACAGCAGACCATCCCGGCAACCAATATCGCCGTGATCCTGACACTGGAGCCAGTCTTCGCGTGGCTGACGTCCTATGTCATCCTGCATGAAAGACTCGGCCTTCGCCATGGTTTTGGAGCGTTTTTGGTACTTGGCGGTATTCTGGCGACCGAACTGCTCCCTCGCCTCCAGAACCGGGCGTAGGGCTGCGATTTTCTTTGAAAGCAAACTCTTCCTCAAAACTGAGACACTTTTCCAGGATTCAGCGTCTAATAGTCAGAATGACGAATGGCAGCAGCTCACCTGCGTGTTTTACAAACACGATATACTTAGAGTCCGTGATGTCCTTCCACAGTCCATTCGCTGCATCCCTACATGCCGCATCCTTAACGAGGTTCGATGAATACAATGAAAGTCTGGATAGATAAATTCCGCATGCGCCGCCTGAGCGCCACGTTTGCAATTCTGGCGACGCTGTCTGCTGGCATCCTAATCGGGTCGGTCGTGGCCCATGGAGTTGACGGAAAAGAAGCGAAGGTCGATAGCTCCGACGCCAAGCCATTGCAGATTCCCAATCCCGTCAACCTGTCCACTACCTTTACTCAGATCGCGAAAGAGGTTGGTCCAGCGGTGGTCAATATCAACACCGTTTCGATCCCGAAGACCTCTCTTACCCAACGCTTCCACGGAAACATGCAGCAGAATCCGAATGGCGGCCCAGGCGGAAACGGACCGGATGCGCAAGGTCCCGACGGCCAGGATGGTCAAGGCCAGGGTCCCGATCAAGGGCAAAACGGCATGCAGGACTTTTTCAACCACTTTTTTGGCTTCGGCGGTCCCCAAGGCCCACAGGGTGAAGCGCCGGATGGTGGCGAGCGTGAAGCACTCGGCTCCGGCTTTATTGTCGACCCGCGCGGGTACATCCTCACCAATAACCACGTGATCGACAAGGCCGACAAAATCTACGTCAAGCTGACCACGGATGCCGAAGGCGACCAGGGACATGTGGCAACTCTCGTCGGTACTGACAAAGCAACGGACATTGCCGTGTTGAAGATCAGCGTCGACCACCCGCTGCCTACCGTCAAGCTGGGCAACTCCGACGGAACGCAGATCGGCGACTGGGTGCTGGCCATTGGCAGTCCGTTTGGGCTGAACCAGACCGTCACAGCAGGCATTATTTCCTCGGAGCACCGCTCGATCGAGCCCGGAATTCCCGGTGAATTTCAGCACTTCATCCAGACTGACGCCGCCATCAATCCCGGCAACTCCGGCGGCCCGCTGGTCAATATGGACGGTCAGGTGATTGGCGTCAATACAGATCGGATCACCCAGTCCGCTGGCAATGAGGGCATCGGCTTCGCCATGCCTGCCAACACCGTCATCAATGTATACAACCAGTTGATCGGGCCTGCGCATAAAGTAGTGCGCGGATCGATCGGCATCCTGTTCCAGTCCTCGCAATTTATGTCGAGCGCAGTAGGCCGCGTTTATGGCTTTAAGAATGGCGTTCTGGTCACCTCCGTCCAGCCGGGGTGGTCCGCCGCGAAAGCGGGCATCAAGCCGGGCGACATCATCACCAGCATCGATGGACGCGAGGTAAAAGACGGCGACGACCTCATCTCTGACATAGCCTCGCGGAAACCCGGCACCAAAATTACGCTGGGCTATATTCGCGGCGGCAAGCACGAAACGGCCACCGTCACCGTGGCCGACCGCGACGCCATGATGGCCGCATTGAACAACAGCAGTCAGCAAGGCAGTTCCAATGGCCAGCAGCAGAATGGACAGGGCAAACTCGGCTTGGCCGTCAGCAATGTACCGCCGGATATGGCGTCCAAAGCCAATATCCAGGGGGGCGTGCTGGTACGGAGTATCCGTCCGGGTTCCTTTGCCGACGGGCTTCGCACCCTGGCTCCTGGCATGGTCATCCTGCAGATGAATCGTCAACCCATCGCAAACGTCGGCCAGTTCCAGGATCTCGCGTCCAAGCTGAAATCCGGCGATGATGTCGTGTTCCTGGTGGTCGATCCACAACATCCCGAGATGGGCAACTCTTACGTTGGAGGAACTCTGCCATAGCAATCTGAGTGGTTGGCTAGCACTGATAAAAGCGAAGGCACGGCGAATTTAATTCGCCGTGCCTTCGTAAAAGCCTGATTTTTCGCTTGCCACTCCCACTTTTTTCCTACCGTTATCGAGTTTCTACGCTTGCATACATCTTGAATTCCCTATAGGTTATGCTCATGCGGTTCGCCCCTCCAACGCGCTTACGTTTGACAGTCGGTATGGTTGCTGCTGGCATCGTCCTGCTCAGTTTGAGCTTTGTCGGCTCGGCGTGGGCTTCCACGGCGACGACGACCCATCGGAAACACGCGCGGCATTCCTCGGCACAACAAAAAGCAACAGGCTCCATGGCGAACAAGGGAAGACCACCTTCCCGAATCCATACTTTCCTTAAGCGTGTGTCTTCCCGAAAGACCACTTCCGGGCATGGGAATCAGCGTCACGCGGCCTCCCATCCCGCTTCCATCCATCCCACCACGTATCATCGAGCCTCCCAGCACGCCGCTGCCAGGCATGGCAGTCGACGCCATGCAAGATCGCGCCAACGCCACCATGCGATGGTGGGCCAACGGAGCATGGACTCCCAGCGGGCCACGGAAATCCAGCAAGCTCTGATTCAGGCCCATTATCTTAATGGACCTCCCACTGGACTGTGGGACGCGGCATCGCAGGCAGCTATGGTGAAGTATCAGGACGACAATGGCTGGCAAACGAAGATTACCCCTGACTCGCGAGCTCTTATCAAGCTGGGTCTGGGGCCAAAGCAGGATGAAGGCGAATATGCAGCAGTGCCAGTACCCTCATCCAAGTCATCTCCCGCCTCAATTGGCGGAGGCGCAGGTGCGAGTTCTCGCTTAGCGCCAGCCGATTCGGCCCATGCCGTGGCTTCTTCAGAAATGCCTCCAGGCACGCAAAATTAATTTCCGCTCTTCTTGACCATTGGATTCGTCATCGCCTTTTATTTACTTGGCAAGCCACGCTCTTGGGTCAGCAGCTCCCGCAGGGTTTCCCGCCGACGAATCAGCCGATGCGTCCTTCCATCGACCAGGACTTCCGCGGCACGAGCACGCGAATTGTAGTTGGAACTGAGCGACATGCCATAAGCGCCTGCGTCGAGCACGGCCAGGAAGTCGCCTGCCGTCAGCCCAGGCAGTTCCCTGTCCCGGGCGAAAAAATCCCCAGTCTCACAGACCGGCCCGACAACATCGACCACAACCATCTTGCGTTTCGTATCGCGTCGCAGTGGCAAAATCGCGTGGTATGCCTGATACAGCGATGGTCGGATGAGGTCATTCATCCCTGCGTCGGTGACGACAAAGGTTTTGTTGCCGTTTCGTTTCTCATGCAGCACCTGTGTCAGGAGTGCCCCGGCCTGCGCGATGATGAAGCGCCCAGGTTCCAGTAGCAACTCCCCTTCAAACCCAGCCAGCGCCTCTCGCACCTGTCGGGCGTACGCATTCACGGCAGCCTGAGGATCGAACGTTTCGGAATCCTCCAGTTGGTAGGAGATCCCCAAACCACCGCCTGCATCGATATGCTGGATGTCGATGCCCTGCGATTTGAGCTCCCGGACCAACTGACTGACCCGCTGCAACGCCTGCCCAAAGGGTTCAGCGCTGCGAATCTGGGAACCTATGTGGACGCTGACGCCAGTGGGCTCCAAATATTTGCTGCGAGCCGCGTACTGGTAGAGCGCGTATGCGGCTCCCATTTCCACGCCAAATTTATGTTCGCTCATGCCCGTCGAAATATACGGATGGGTGGCCGCGAATACATCCGGATTGACGCGCATGGCCACCGGCGCGCGCTTGCGAAGGTGG
>JAJYGR010000169.1 GCA_021790655.1 Acidobacteriota bacterium
AAAGTAAGGATGCGCATGCGCCGATATTTGTTAGCGACCCTTGCGTTCCTTGCTTGCACTGTTATTTTTACGAACGCTCAGACCGCGTCTGTACAGCCGAACCCTTCGACCCCGATTCTTTTATGGCCGGAGGGCGCGCCTGGCGCGTTCGGCACGACCGATCTCGACAAGCCAACGTTGACGGTCTATCTACCCGCGCAGAATCCCACCCGGACAGGCATTGTCGTCTGTCCGGGCGGTGGGTATCAAATGCTCGCAACCGATCTGGAAGGCACGCAGGTCGCGCACTGGCTGAATGCGCGCGGCGTAGCCGCCTTCGTGCTGAAATATCGACTGGGGCCGCGCTACCACTACCCTGCTCCCTTGCTGGATGCGCAACGGGCCATCCGTTATGCCCGCGCCCACGCAGCGGATGATGGCCTCGACCCAGACCACATCGGAATCTGGGGATTTTCCGCGGGCGGCCATCTTGCATCTACCGCTGGCACGCATTTTGATGCGGGCAATCCCGACGCTCAGGACGCGATTGAGCGCGTCAGCAGCCGTCCGGATTTTATGGTGCTTGCCTACCCGGTCATCAGTATGCAGCCGGGCATCACGCACAACGGCTCGCTACACATGCTGCTCGGAGAGCAACCGAATCCCACGCTGGAGAACGAACTCTCCAACGAAACGCAAGTGACGCCGCAAACTCCGCCGACATTCTTATTCAGCACTACCAATGACAGAACGGTACCTGTAATGAATAGTGTGATGTTTTATGAAGCGCTGCTCCACGCAGGCGTTCCAGCAGAGATCCATATTTTTGAGCAGGGCCATCATGGCTCCGGCCTTGGAGTTGGCAATCCACAACTCAGCATGTGGCCGGTGCTGCTGCAAAACTGGTTACACCTGAACGGCTGGATGGCGAGCAGCGCGCAATGATCATTTCAAAGAAATGGCGATTCAAAAATGAAGGTGTCATTTGAGCGCAGCGAAGAATCCAGAGGGTGATTGTGGTGCTTGCGAGGCGAATATAATCTGGATTCTTCACTCGCCGCCGCGGCGACCCACGGCGACCTGCGTTCAGAATGACTCCCGTTGGCGTTTATCTACAGTGTCTATGAAGCCGATGTAGGCTTGCAGAATTTATTCCGCGCGCTGCAATATTTCCAGCGCGCGTTCCAGGCGCACTCCGCGCGAGGCTTTCAGCAGAACCGCGTCTCCCGGCTGAAGATTTTCCCGCAGCCATGCGCCGGCTTCTTCGGGGGTGTCAACAAACATGGCAGTTGCGCCTGCCGCGCTTGCCCCTTTGACGATCGACGCAGCTTCGCCACGCGTGCCGAGCACGATACCCACACCGCGTCGGCCCATATATTCCCCGCATAGATAATGAAGATGCGGACCGTCCGGGCCAAGCTCCAGCATCTCTCCCGCGACCACGATTGTGCGCCGCGCGGGCAACGTGAGCAGCGTGTCCACCATGGCTTGCAGGGCCGGTGGATTGGAGTTGTAGGAATCGTTGAGTATCATCGCCCCGCGAATCTGTAGCGTTTGTCCGCGCTTGTCTGGCGGCTCCAGCGCTTGCAGGGACATTGCACATTCTGCCAGAGGGACACCGCTTGCGAGACCAACGGCAATCCCAGCCAGCGCGTTGCGCACATTATGCTCGCCTAGCAAACGCAGTAGGACTTCAGCGCGCTGCTCACCGGCACGGACCGTAAAGCGAGTTCCCTCCGCGCCCATGGGAACGATCGATTCCGCGCGAGGATCGGCGCAGGCGCCAGTGCCGAAGTAGATGGTCGTTCCATCAAAATCCCGGCCAAACTGCTGCACGTATGGGTCGTCGCAATTCAGAATTGCTGTTCCGTGACGCGGCAATGCGGCGACCAGTTCATACTTTGCGCGCGCGATACCAGCCTGTCCATCGGCAAAATTCTGCGCATGGGCGTTGCCGACATTGGTCACGACGCCCCAGTCCGGCGCTGCGATGTGGCACAGTGCGGCAATTTCGCCAGCATTCGACATTCCCATTTCCAGAATGGCGACTTCATGCTCCGGCTGAAGCTTCAAAAGCTGGAGCGGCAGTCCATAATGATTGTTCAGATTGCCGTGCGATTTGTGAACGCGAAAGCGACCCTCCAATACCTGCGCGATGGCCTCCTTCGTCGTCGTCTTCCCTGCGCTTCCGGTAATGCCAATCACGCGTTTTCCCCAATGCCGACGCACCGAAGACGCCAATCGCTGTAACGCAGACAGTGGATCGTCTACGAGCAGAAGTCGCGCTCGTACCGCCGGGACCGTGTATCTCTCGGCCTGGACGGAGCCAACGACAGCGGCCACTGCGCCCGCCTGGAGCGCGGCTTCCACAAAGTCATGTCCGTCGAAGCGCTCGCCCTGTACGGCAAAGAAAAGATCGCCACGCTGAAGTGTCCGCGAGTCGATGGAATAGCCGGACGCATGTTCGGCGGCAACACCATGCACGGGTGCAGCGAACTTCGCGCTCATCCAATATCGAATTTGTTCCAAACTCAGTTGCATGGCGGACCCGTTTTCTTTTCTCGCACATCTTCCCCAAAGCGTTCCAGCAGAGCGCCTTTTGCCACTTCCGCATCATCGAACGGAACCGTACGGTCGCGCAGGACCTGCACTTTTTCGTGCCCCTTCCCGGCAATCACGACCACATCGTTTTCATGCGCCTCAGCGATCGCCAATTGAATGGCGCGCGCGCGGTCCACTTCCACTGCAAACTTTACTCCGCTTTCTTCCACGCCGGGAAGGATCTCCGCAAGGATCGAACCTGGGTCCTCCGAGCGGGGATTGTCGCTGGTGACGACAACGAAATCGCTTCCTTCCCCGGCGGCCCGACCCATGCGCGGACGCTTGCCGCGGTCACGATCTCCACCGCAACCGAAGACGGTAATCACGCGACCATGGCGTGGAGCGGCCAACAGCCGGGCCAGTCGCGTGACGTTGCGCAGCGCATCGTCGGTATGCGCGTAATCGATGGCGACAGTGAACGGCTGCCCACAGTCCACTGTCTGAAATCGTCCCGGTACGTGCGCAATATTTTCTACGCCGCGAGCTATTTCCTCCAGCGTCAATCCTCGCGCCATCGCCGCTGCTGAGGCAGCCAGCAGATTCAGCACATTCACCGGGCCTGCCAGATGGGTCTGTAGGTCAAGCGCGCCTACCGGGGTCATCATCCGAAAAAGCGTCGCATTCGCGGCAAGCCGTACATCTTTCGCGCGAAAGTCTCCGCGATCCATGCCATATTCGACCACGTCGCATCCAGCTTGTTTTGCCAGCCCCGACAAACGCTGCCCGTACGCGTCCACAGCATGAATGACAGCCACGCGCGGCGGCGTAGCGCCGGCGCCTGTAAACATTTTTGCCTTTGCCATGAAGTACGACTCCATGTCACCGTGATAATCGAGATGGTCTTGCGTCAGGTTGGTGAAGACCGCGGTGTCCCAGTGCAGTCCCCAGACGCGCCCCTGATCGAGCGCGTGCGAGGACACTTCCATGACTGCTTCCGTCGCGCCTGCGGCCACGCCTTCCGCGAACAACTGGAACAGGTCGCGCGACTCCGGCGTGGTGTGCGGTGAAGGGCGAATCTCCCGCGCCACATGATACTCAATGGTGCCGACAAGAACGCAGGTTCGGCCCGCGCTGCGCAGCATCGACTCCAGCAAATAGGTTGTGGTGGTTTTGCCGTTGGTGCCGGTCACTCCAGACAAGTGCAATTTGTTTTCCGGGTGCCCAAAGAAATTCGCGCTGACTCCAGCGAGAGCGCGACGGCCATGCTCCACCCGCGCAACGGCACAATCGAAATGCATCGCGCGCAACTGCGTCCAAGTCGCCTGCGAATCGGTAACGATGGCGACTGCGCCTTGTTGGATTGCATTCTCGACATAACGATTGCCGTCTGTCGTGCCACCATGCATGGCGACAAAGACCGCGCCGGGCGCGACGTGGCGCGAGTCATACACTACATCGCGCGCGACCGGATCGGACCCGGCACGCTCGACAATTGCGACTTGGTGGAGCAGATTAGTAAAGTTCATGGCCAGGTTCTTAAAGCAAATTGACACATGCTGCAATTTAAAAATAAGGTCCGTCATCCAGAGTGAAGCGAAGGATCCAGTGGGTGACGGCGGCACAACACAGGCGAACATTCCCTGGATTCTATCTAGCAGCACTCATTATGGAATCGCTTGAGGACGTTTCCAAAATTCGACGGCTAAATAGTTTAGCGCAGTCTAAGAGTTGCTTATCGATGAAAACGCACGACAACCGCAGTACCGGCGGGCACACGTGTTCCCGCTGCCGGGGCCTGCTCGGATGCCACTCCATCGCCGTACACGCGAACATTCAGTCCAAGGTTGGCCGCAGACACAACAACATCGCGCATAGGCTGGCCAATAAAGTCCGGCACTGCTACGGACGGCCCGGAGGCTACCGCTATTGCAGATGAATGCGTGGCCTCGCCAGGTACGGCACGGGCCTGCATCCCATCGGATTTCGAAGGCTCGACGGGAGCAGCGCTCGATGCATTTTCCATTTGCGGCGACGCTGTTGAACTCGCCTCTGAGGCACCGGCTTCCGACACTGTTTGCTGATATGCCCGTGCTTCTTCGGTTTCGGAGTTCGCTTGCAGTTCTTTCGGCGGCGCGCGCAATGGATCATCTTCCGGCAGATGATTGATCTCGGCAAACATGGCATTTACATCGCCTGATTCTTGATGGTCGCCCGATATGTCATCTTTGGAAGGCTTGCGTTGCTGCGCGATCAGTTTTTCCGGTTTGATGTCGGTGTCGTGCTGCACCCCAAGATATTCCAGGGTCTGCTGCGCGACCTCTTGAAATATTGGACCGCCAACAAAGCCGCCGTGATGACCGCCACGCGGCGAATCCATCACCGCGAGCACGCTGATGACGGGGTGATTCACCGGCGCAAATCCGCCAAACGAAGAGATGTAGTTTGTCTTCGAATAGGTATGGCTCCCCGGATCGACTTTTTGCGCCGTGCCGCTCTTACCGCCTGCGGTGTAGCCGTTCAGGATCGCTGGCTTGCCGGTCCCGAACAACACCACGCCAGCCATCATCTGCCGCATCTCCGCAGCGGTGTATGTCGTAATCACGCGATGCGCCCCCGGCGGCAGCGTTTCCGGCACGGCGTCTTCGGGATGAAAAGCCATGGGGAGCAATTGCGGACTCCCTTTCAATGCGGGCGTCTTTTCAAGCAAAATATGCGGCGGAATGTATACGCCGCCATTGGCGATCGTGGAGATCATGGTAATGGCCTGAATCGGCGTCACTCCAATCTCCTGGCCCATAGCGATGGAGCCGATACTGGAAGCCTGCCAGCGGCCCGGCGGTTTCAGCAACCCACGAGTTTCGGAGGGAAGTTCAATGCCGCTCTTTTGTCCGAAACCATACGCGTGGATGTAGTCATAGAAACGTTGTGGCCCCAGGCGAAGCGCCACTTTAATCGCGATCACATCGCTCGAATGCCATAAGGCCTCGTGTACGGTGATCGCGCCAAAGCGGTGCCAGTCGTGAATCAGCCGACCATACACGACGATGCTGCCATTCTGTCCGTCGATCACCTCATCGGGATTCGTCAGATGCTCATTCAGCGCGGCGGAATACGTCACCAACTTGAATACGGAACCCGGTTCATAAATGCCGCTGACCGCGTTGTCGCGCAGCAACTGCGCAGGCACATGCTTGACGGAGTTTGGATTGAAGGTCGGGCGAATCGCCAGCGCGAGAATCTGGCCCGTGTATGGGTCCTGCACTACCACCGTTCCGCTTGCAGATTTCGTTCGCTCCATGGCTTCATCCAGCGCTCGCTCAGCGATGAACTGGATGTGCTCGTCGATGGTGAGGACAAGATTTTCTCCTGGCAACGGATCGCGTTGCACGCTGCCCAGCGCCTGCCGGCGCGCATCTACGGCAGTCAGCACGCGGCCCGGAGTGCCATGCAGAATGCTGTCGTAACGATATTCCAGGCCGCCGAGTCCATTGTCGTCCAGGCTGACATACCCAAGGATTTGCGCGGCCAGGTCGTTATCTGGATAAGACCGCTTAAATTCTTTTTGAAAATACACGCCTTTCAGATCGAGCGCGCGCACCCGTGTCGCCACATCGGTATCCACCTTGCGGGCCACCCATGCGAAGTTGCGCGAGGCCTTCAGGCGCGCATCGATCTGCGAAGCCGCAGTGTAGCGATCCCTGGGATCGACATGGACAATGGCAGCAAGCTTTCTAGCCATGGCAGCCTTGTCGTGTATTTCACTGGGAACGGCATAGATGGAATCGACCAGCCCGGTCATGGCCAGCTCGCGCAGATTGCGGTCGTACAACACGCCGCGACGTGGAGCTATCTGAAATGTTCTCTGTTGCTGGCGCAATTCGCGTGAGGCATATTCCGCGTGTTGAAACACCTGAAGCCATACCAAACGGGCGGCGATAATGCCCACCCACAGCACCAGTATGGCCGCCAGCAATACGAATCGCAGCCTCGGAATTGGCGCTGAGAGCGGCTGCTTGGATTTTCGGCTCATGCCGTTATTCAGTCCCGCGCGTTTGGATGGGCCTTGCTAGCCATGCACGAAACTGCCTCATGCAATGGCTGGAACTATCAGTTTACCGGGTCAATGGCATGACTGGTTCCCTTACCTGTGCAAGAACTGGCGTATTTGGATTGGTGTCCATCATGGTCGGAGACACAATCTGCCCGGGCTGTGGAGACTGCATTCCAATCTGGTGCGCCAGGCGGTCGATGCG
>JAJYGR010000102.1 GCA_021790655.1 Acidobacteriota bacterium
GGCCTGGGCGCGAACGGCTACGGAATGCACTCTCCCGGCCTCTACAACCTGCAGGCGGCTTTTCTTGCGGAAGTCATTCTGACCGCGTTTCTGGTGCTCACCGTGCTTGGCTCGACGGACATTAAAGCGCCTGTCGGCTTCGCCGGGCTGGCGATCGGTTTAGTCCTCACGCTGATCCATCTGGTCGGCATTCCCATTACCAACACGTCGGTAAATCCAGCGCGCAGCATCGGGCCAGCCGTCTTCGTCGGAGGATGGGCCATCCAGCAGTTATGGCTGTTCATTGTAGCGCCGCTGATTGGGGCCGCCATCGCCGCAGGCATTTACGCCGTGATTCGCACGCCGGACGAAGTCATCACCACCCGCCAGGCCGAGCGCGCATTGGGTAGCCAACAGCAGGAACGCGGCAAGCGCAAAGCATAGGCGTTGGTCTTGTTTTTACGAAGATACATCTATCGTTTGTTGCGAAAAGAATGGATGACAAGTTGATGCGCTCGGCGCACTTTCGCAGTATATGTAAAAGCGGGAGGATCGACATGCCAATGGAACTTTGCCAAGGATGTTTTGGCAGCACCGGCAATAAATTCAACTTCGATACAAGAAAGGGAGTCTGTGGCGAGTGTAAGAAGAAGGTAGGTTTTATACTCGACAGTCTATTAGGTTCGGGCTATTTTCCGGCAAGGCACTATATCAAAAAACGCAGTTTGCGTTGTGATTGCTAAGAAAAGTCGGGATTTCTCATTCTACTTCGCACAGCTAGGGTAAGGTGACGGGATTTGCTCCTTACCCTTTCATGTTCTATGCTGAGCAGTCTTCCGTTTCTTTTTTTCGCCTATGACTGCCAACAGTACCCAAGCCGCAAACGACGCGCTCGCAAACATTCTTCCCTCTGCGCTCGACACCGCGAGCGAACGTTTCAAAGCCAACGCTGCCGCCATGCGTACTTTGCTGGCTTCGTTTGAAGCGGAGCAGGCGATCATTCGTCAGGGTGGCGGCGCGAAGGCCATCGAGGCGCAGCACCAGAAAAAGCGGCTGACCGTCCGTGAGCGGCTGGAACTGCTGCTGGATCCCGGCAGTGAATTTCACGAACTCAGCATTTACGCCGCGCACGGCATGTATACCGACTATGGTGGTGCGCCTTCCGCGGGAGTAGTGACAGGCGTAGGCCGCGTGTCTGGCCGGCTGGTCATGCTCATCGCCAACGATGCAACCGTCAAGGCGGGCGCGTTCTTTCCCATGACGGCAAAGAAGGTGCTCCGCGCCCAGCACATTGCGCTGGAAAACCACCTGCCCACGCTATATCTGGTGGACTCTTCCGGCATATTTCTTCCGCTGCAGGAAGATGTCTTTCCCGATCAGGACGATTTTGGCCGCGTCTTCCGCAACAACGCCGTGATGTCTGCCAAAGGCATTCCCCAGATGACGGCCATCATGGGTATGTGCGTTGCCGGCGGCGCGTATCTGCCGGTGATGACGGACCATGTGTTGATGACGGAGGGCAGCGGCCTGTTTCTGGCAGGCCCGGCGCTAGTGCAGGCTGCGATCGGACAGAAGGTGTCCGCGGAAGAACTCGGCGGCGCGACCATGCATGCGGAAATCTCTGGCACGGTGGACTTCAAAGAGCCGAACGATCATCTCTGCATTGCGCGGCTGCGTTCACTGGTGTCGCGGCTGGGGCATCGTCCCGGCGCGCCGTTCGACCGCATTCCGTACGACGCAGACAAGGACGCGCCCAAGTATCCCGCTGAAGACCTGTTGGGCATTCTGAATCTCGATCCAGCCAACGCCGCAGCCAGCAGCTATGACATGCACGCGATCATCGCGCGCATCGTAGATGGCTCTCGATTTGACGAGTACAAGCCGAATTACGGACAGACGCTGCTATGCGGCTATGCACGCATCGGAGGCTTCGCGGTCGGCATCGTTGCCAATCAGAAGACGCGCCAGATGCAGACCAGCCAGTCCGGCGAGAAGCACATGGAGTTTGGCGGCGTCATCTATCCTGAGTCCGCCGACAAGGCTGCGCGCTTCATTATGGACTGCAATCAAAACCTGATACCGCTGATTTTTCTGCATGATGTCAACGGATTTATGGTGGGTCGCGATGCGGAATGGAGCGGCATCATCCGCTCCGGCGCGAAGATGGTCTCCGCAGTTTCCAACAGTGTAGTGCCGAAGATTTCTGTCATCGTCGGCGGATCGTTCGGTGCGGGGAACTACGCGATGTGCGGCAAGGCCTACGATCCTCGGTTCATCTTTGCTTGGCCCACAGCGAAGTATGCGGTGATGAGCGGCGCTTCCGCCGCCAATACTTTGGTAGAAGTGAGAATTAAACAACTGGAACGCGGTGGCCACAAGCTAAGCGACGCGGAAAAGAAGGAACTGTTTGACTCGACCAAGGCGACCTATGACGAGCAGACGGACCCGCGCTACGCTGCGGCACGCCTGTGGGTGGATGCGATCATCGGTCCGGCGAAAACGCGCGATGTATTGATCATCGCTCTGGAAGCAGCGTCGTTGAATCCTGAAGTTCCGCAGTTTCATCCGGGTATTCTGCAAACGTAATTCTTCATGCGGAGTCGAAGGAAGTAATGCAGCGTCGAGAATTTTTGCGGTCTTCAATTGGTGTTCTGGCGAGTGTCGCCATGGCTGCGCGGGCTGCTAGGGCAGTCAATACGATCGCATCTCAATCTGACCCGACGCGGCGCGTGCTGTATGTGCTTGGCGAATTCACCCAAACAGATAAGGCCGCGATGCGCAGCGCCGCCGAGGCGGTGGGCGCCAGCAGCTTCAATGTGCTGGTTCTTTCTTTTCTACAGGCCAGCGCTGCGAATGGAAAACTCAGCCTGACTTACAACGGCAACGAGTTTTTCTCCTTTGCCCAGGAGGTGCCCGCCATGCTGGCGCGGTTGCGGTCCGGATTCGGCGCGCGCAAACGAATTCTCCTCTCCATTGGCGGATGGGCGTCTGCTCCGATGTTTGACACGATTCGCAGTTTTGGTGTGGCTGGATTTGTGCGTCAGTTGACGGACGAAGTCATCGCTCCGCTGGGGCTGGACGGCATCGATCTTGATGCGGAGCCAACCCAAGGTGGCCTCGATCAATGGATCGGCGTACAGCGGGAGTACGGAAGCACGCTCGTAGAAATTACCAACGAGTACAAGCGTCTGCATCCCACGCATATAGTGACGCACGCTCCTATTTCTTCAGTGGCTGCCGAAATCTATGCGAAAAAAACGGTGCTGCCAGGCCTGAAGGGAAGCCTGCTGGAAGCCACGCGCAGGAAACGCGGGAACAATATCGACTGGCTGAATGTACAGTTTTACGAGGGCGGCGTGGTGGAGGGAGGCGACATTGCAGGTTACTATCGCAAATGCCTGGCTGGGCCTTTGGCGGAGATGAGCGAGCAAACTGGAATCACGCATCCACTCAGTTTTTTGACGCCTACGTTTGAGCCGGAGGCGAAGCAGCCGCTGGAGTTTTGCCAGCAGACGATTGCCGCCATCAATCAGCGTTGTGCGGATTTGCATGCAGGCAAAGTGAGTGGCGTGGCGCTCTGGGATTATCGTCAGATCGCGTCATCGATTGGCGATTGGTCCCGCGGATTGGAAACGTCATTGCATTCCTAACGAATGAAACATTATGAATGACGAAGTAAAAATTATCGAATGCCCGCGCGATGCCTGGCAGGGTCTGCCGAAACAGATTCCTACGGAAGTAAAGGCGGAATACCTTCGTGCGCTGATAGCCGCTGGCTTTCAACACATCGACGCCGTCTCGTTTGTTTCGCCGAAAGCCGTGCCGCAAATGGCCGACTCCGAACAGGTGCTGCGCCTGTTGCAAACGCGGGAAGATGTCGAGATCATCGCCATTGTCGTCAATGAAAAGGGCGCCGAGCGTGCCATCGCTACCGGTTCGGTGAGCACGCTGGGATTCCCGTATTCCATTTCGCCAGGCTTTCTGGAGCGCAATCAGCACCAGACTCCGGAAGAATCTCTGGACGCTCTGGATACCATCGCAGAATTGGCGTATCGAGCGGGCCTGGAACTCGTCGTGTATATTTCGATGGCCTTCGGCAATCCCTATGGCGATGCCTGGAGTCTGGACGAGGCCCTGGAGGCGTGCGGACTGCTGACGGAGATGGGCGTCACGCAGATTTCCCTGGCAGACACGATAGGCGTGGCGGGACCGGAGCAGATTAACGATCTGGCATCGGCGGTGTTCGCAGCGGACATGCGCGCGGAATTCGGAGTGCATCTTCACGCGCGGCCAGACGAGATGGAAGCAAAAGTTTTGGCTGCTTATCACGCAGGCTGCCGACGGTTCGACATGGCCCTTGGCGGGCTCGGCGGCTGTCCCTTCGCGCAGGACACGCTGGTGGGAAACATCGCCACACAGCAGGCGCTAGAAGCCCTATGCAAAGCAGGCGCGGTTTTACCGAATTTGCAGCCGCTGGACACGATCAGCGCGTTGACAGAAGAAATCTCCAGAAAATTCGGGCCAACGTTACAGTAAATCAAGGGAAGGCCATTCATTTTAGGTTTGCCAAATTTATATCGCTTTGCGATATAATGTATGAAAATGAATCCCAACCATCCCTCGAGCGAAGCACACCAAGCCTTGCATCAGGCTCTTGCGGAGTTTCGCCATCAGTTGCGCATCTTTTTACTCACCAGTGAAACGGCGGCTCAACAGGCGGGGCTTCATCCTCAGCAGCACCAGCTATAGATGGCGATTGCAGCAGCTTCGCCGCAAATTTCTCCGTCGATTGCGTATGCCGCCGACCGACTTGGACTCAAGCACAACAGCGTGGTTGAACTCGTGGACCGATGCGTAACGGAGGGCCTGTTGCGGCGGAAGATCGACGCTCAGGACCGTCGGCGCGTCTGCCTTCAAGTCACATCGAAGGGGCACAGGGTCTTGGATCGTCTGTCGCAGGTGCACTTGCTTGAATTGAATTCTCTGGCGCCGCACTTGATCGGCGCATTACAAAGAGTTTTACAAAACAAAGTGAAAGCGGCGCATACCGCGCGCCGACAAAAAACCTCTGAAAGACCAACTCATGACTGAGATACCTACCACAAGAACGAAGATGGGGAAGCGAATCCTGAACCATCCGCTGTTGCGCAAATATTTTCCTTTGGTGCATGAGGACCTCACTGCGACGTACACGCGCAATCTGCACAAGTGGCTCATCATAGCGCCGATCATTGGCTTATCGACAGGATTGGCGATTACAGGAATCGTCGTCATCATTCTGGACAAGTTATGGCCGCCAGTGTTGCAGTACTATCTCCATCACCACTGGGCCATTGTGCCTGGCTTGACGTTGGCCTTCGCGGTTGCGGGAATCATCATGCAATGGATGACGCCCGATCCCGACGAGCATTCCACCGAAGAGGTCATTCGCTCCTATCACGAGCATCAGGGCGACATCAACATGCGGCCATTTTTCCCTAAACTGCTCGCGGCCATTACTACGGTAGGATTCGGTGGCAGCGCGGCTTTGGAAGGCCCGAGTATTTACGGCGGTGGTGCGATCGGCTCCTGGTTATGGGCGAAGCTGCGATGGCTCAACCTACAGCCGCGCGACCGTCGGATCATGCTGATCAGCGGAGCGGCGGCAGGCATGTCAGCGGTATTTCGAGCGCCGATGACGGGACTCGTCTTCGCGCTGGAAATGCCATACAAGGACGACCTGGCGCATGAGGCGTTACTGCCGTCTTTGATCGCGTCGGTAGTGTCTTACGTGACGCTGGCGTTCTTTCTTGGCGCAACTCCGCTGTTTAACTTCGCAAGTAAGACTTCTTTCACAGGACGCGACCTGCTATGGTGCGCACTGCTCGGACTGCTCATCGGATTGATCGCCATGGCATTCACCATCACCTTTCGCCGCGCGCGTGTTTTCATGGTGAATTGGAACATTCCGCATTGGCTCAAACTCACACTTGGCGGGTTTTTAACTGGCGTCTGCGGACTCGCATTCGCGACATTGTTCCACGGACCGTTAATTCCGCTAGGGCCAAACTATGAAGCTGTCGGCGAAATTCTCGGCAAGCATCACAGCTCACTGGAACTCATCGTCTTCGGGATACTGAAACTCGCGGCAACGCTGTTTTCGCTGGCCAGCGGCGGTGTCAGCGCCATGTTTGTCCCGTTATTTTTGACCGGCGGAAGTTTAGGAACCGCTTTCGCGCAATCCATCGTACGTACACCATCTCTTGAACTGTATGCTGCGGTTGGCATGGCATCGTTCATCGCCGCAGGCTACAAAACGCCATTGGCGGCAGTAGTATTCGTGGCGGAAGCAACCGGCGGCCATGCCTTTATTGTTCCCTCGCTGATAGGCGCGGCCGTTGCGTACGCAGTGTCCGGCGAAGCCTCCGCCTCCGGCGATCAGCGCGAGCACGAAGGAATCAGAGTTCAGGAACTGAAGAATATTTCGGTGCAAGAAGTCATGCAGCGACAGGTGGTTTCAGTACATGGGTCCTCCACCTTGCGGGAGTTTGCAGACAGCGTGTGCCTGCGCCATCGTCACATCGCATTTCCTGTTTTGACAGAGGGCAAGCTTGTTGGAGTCATTGCAGTGTCCACGCTGGGCTGCATCGATGCTAAGGAATGGCCCATCCGGCGCGTGGAAGATCTGGCTGATCGAAGAGTGATGAAAGTTGTTTCGAGTTGCGATCTGACGGAGGCGCTGCGTCTGATGCTGAGTGAGAGCGGCCAGCACATGCTGTTTGTGACGTCCCCAG
>JAJYGR010000336.1 GCA_021790655.1 Acidobacteriota bacterium
CGGCGTGTGCTCGATACCGATGCGCTGGCCTAGCGCATAGTCTGCATTCACCTCTGCCGCAAGCTTTCCCTGCGGGTCCACGACAAAGGGAAATCCGAGGCCGTGCTGCTGCGCGAAGTTCTCCGCAAACGCGCGCAAGTCGGCTTTCGTTTGAATGCTGGGCTGATTTGCGAAAACCGCATCGCGAAACTCATCACCGATCTTTTTGGATTTGGTATCGAACCAACGCGCATCCACGGCTGCCTCGAAGCTCCATACGTGCATCGACAAAGGAAAGTCATGGCGCACCCAGGGAATGCGATATTTCTCGGACGCTTCCATCAGCAGTGGATTGGCGCGGGCGCAGTCCGGGCATTCCATATCGTCGAACTCAACGATCGCCACGCGAGCGCCGGGGGGTGGCTTTAGCGCAGTTGCGTCGTGGACGGGGGTGCTTGGCGCGGACTGCCCACGCAGGAGCGGGGCCAGGGCGACGAATGCAAAAAGTGAGACGGCGAGAACGATACGCTTCAAAATAATGCCTTCTGGAATCGCTAGCTGCGATATGGCTATTTTACGACCAGAGGAACCAACGAGAAAATTACTGGCCGACAGCCACTTTAATGGCGGGCCGTTCTTCCATCTGTTTGGCCTGGGCCACCATTTTCTTCAGACGTCCGTCAATATCAGCACCCGCGCCCATATTCTCTGAACGCAATACGCCCTGCGTGTCAATCGTGAAGTAGTGCGGAATGGCATGGACTGCAAAGGCATTCGACATTACGCCGCCTTTGTCTAAATATTGCGGCCAGGTCATGCCGTGCTGTTCGATGAATGCCTGCCACTTTGCCTGATCGGTATCGAGGCTGACGCTGAGCACCACCAGCGGCTGGCCCTGGAAGCGTTGGACGATCTTCTGAATGTGCGGCAACTCTTCTTTACATGGGCCGCACCATGTCGCCCAGAAGTCGAGCAGCACCACCCTGCCCTGTTGGTTGTCGAGGCTCAACACGTTACCCTGCATGGTCCGAATGGAAAATGCGGGGGCCATCTTTTCGCGGACCAAGGCTGGATCCGCCATATAACGGCGCGCGCGGGCCTGCATGATCGGGTCTGCCTGACTGCTGGCAGCGTACTTGGCGAACGCTTCTGTCGCTTGCGCATCGTTTCCCAGGCGACCGAGCACGAGACCATCGAAAAACAGCACCTGCGTCATGTTCGGCTGGTAGTGGAGCGCCTGCTGAAATTGCGTATCGGCCTGCTCGAATAGCTGGCGTTTGTTTTTCTGCGTCGCTTCCCGCAACAGCGCGACCCCCTGTAGCATGGCTGCCGTCGCCTTGTCCGCCGGTAGGGTCACCAACGGTCCAAGTTGGGCAGCGGCCTCCGCTGAATGTTTGTTGTCTCCGGCCTGCCGATAGAGATCGCAGAGGCGCGTAAGACAGATGACGCATTTGCCGCCCGCAATCTTGTTGGCTTTTTTATACGAGTCGATCGCATCGCCATATCGATGCGCGTGCTCGTATTGCTGGGCCTTGTCGATGGCCTGCTGTTCCTGGGGATTCTTACTGGAATCGTTCGTCTGTGGGAAGAGTGCGGCGGATGTGAAGGCCATAAGCCCCACGCATAGCAGGAAACATCTGCAAAATTGGGCGCAGCCAGTTCGCATCGGATCCCTCCGCAAGCAGCCACGCCTTGAGGATAGCGCAGACCCAACCGAATGGCCCAAGAAAATTTATATCAGCCGACTTTGCGATTGGTGTCAAGCACGGCATCTAGCATTTCGGCAAGCGTCTCCGTGCGAGATTTAATGTTTCGCGCAACGTTCCCCGCCAGCGCGTCTCGCTGCTGGCGCAATGTAACCAACTCGTCCGCTATGTTCAACGCGGCCAGGACCGCCACCCGCAAAGAGTCCACCGTAGTGCCATGCTGCGCAACGGCCCGCATTTTCGCATCCACCAGAGCGGAAAGCTGTTGCAGATACTTCGGGTCGGGCCCGCGCAGGTGGTACATCTGGTCGTAAATATCGACCACCAGATTGCTGGAGGCGGCTTCCTGAGGAGCTTCCGCGGACGCCGTGCCGTCTTCACTCGATGAGGCGACTTCTCCGCGGTCCGATGGGTGAAAAAGCGCAGGCTGTTTTTGCGGCGAATCCTGGTGCGGAACTTGCTCCATATCGTTCGGCTTCATGCTCGCTCCTCTCCTGCTGGCAGATGTGTCCTTCAAGAAGCTCCAATGGCATCGAGTGAGGCCATTAAGCGTTCCACGCGGGTGCGTACTGTAGCGCGCTCGTCCTGCAGCTCCTCAATTTCAAGGCGCAACTGGGTAGTTTGTGTATGCTGCGTCTCCAACTGCTCGCGCAAATTCTCCACCTGTTTTTCCGCAGCCATGCGCTGCTCCCGCTCGCGGTTCAGTAACTCGATCGCGCGAACGACGCGCTGCTCCAGGGCTGCGAATGTGTCCTCTGCCACTGCCAGTTCCTTTTCTTTTGCCATAGTTGTCGTCATAAACAATTCAGATGCTCATTTCTTAAGATGCTCTTCGCGCAGTATAGCGCGCATCGCTTGCGGGAGGCGCGGCATGTTTTATTGGGAGAGATGCCTATCTAACTCCGCAACACGCCACCCAAAGACCTGACCGCCTCGATGATGCGTTCCCACCAGCCCTGGACTTCTTCGTCGCGCAAGGTGCGGTCCTGCGCTTGAAAGACCGTCCGCACCAGGATTGAGTAGTGTCCGGGCGGCAGACTGACTGTTTCTCCGCCGCGAAAAATCTCCATAGATTGCATGCTACTCATCTCCGCGATGGCAAGCCCTAGCAGCGCACTGGAAATCTGCCGCCATTGGACAGCATCGGGAAAGGTAAAAGAAAAATCGCGCACCACAGCGGGAAAGCGCGACAACTCGCGTGCTGCCGGTTCCCGCAGAGCATGACGATACAGCCGCTCAAGATCGAACTCGCCGACGAAAACTGCCTGCCGAAGCTTTCGCTGCCGCGCTTCTTGCGGGGCAAGTTGCCCGAAGAAGCCGATCGTTTCTCCATCTGCCACCAGACGCGCAGCGCGGCCTGAATACAACCACTGTGGCATCAACCCGCTCGCAGCAGGGAATGTGTCGAAATAGCTCGACTTGGTGACGAAGCCCGCGAGCAATTCTTCCGCCACTCCCTTCATATCGAAGAAGGTATACGCGCGACCCTCAGCATGGGCATGCGGCGCAATCGCCGCGCCTGTGGCGCCAAGTACCAACGACGGCCTTTCCTGCACGCGGTCCGTGTTCCCGGTGAAGATTGTGCCCATCTCAAACAATTTAAGATCATCTACTTCGCGATTCAGATTGTGCGCCAGCATGGTCAGCATTCCGGGCACCAGCGAAGAGCGCAGACAACCGACTTCTTCGCTGAGAGGATTGCCCAACGGCACATAGGAGTTCGGCTGCGGCGCAAATGTAACTGCTTCGGTTGCAGAACAGAACGTGCTGCTGATGGCCTCAGCATAGCCAGCCGCCAGCAGCTTGCCGCGGAGCATCTTTTCTTTCGCGGCCCATGGCAGCTCCACCACGCTACCTGCAAAGTTCGGTAACGTGTTGGAAAAACGATTGTAGCCATGCAGTCGCGCTACTTCTTCAATCAGATCGATCTCGCGTTCGAGATCAAGACGCCAGCTTGGCAGCGTCACAGTGTATGGTCCGCCCGACGTTGGCTGAATGCCACAGCCCAGCGCCGTAAGATAGCGCTCCATCGTGGCGGCATCGATCGGCTGATCTTCCACAGTCTTGCCAAGAATGCGCGTGACTTCGCCGACTGCAAGCGAAATCGGCGGCCGTGCTATTGTCCGCGCAGCAAATTCCGGCACCACTACATCGACAAGCTCGCCTTCGATTTCTCCACCTGCGGCAAGAATCAAACGACTCACCAATGCCGATGCAATCGGCGGAGCGGCAAAGTCCGCGCCACGTTCAAAGCGATGCGACGCGTCTGTGTGCAGTCCATGCCGCCGTGAAGAACGCCGAACCGAGCCCGGATCGAACCATGCTGCCTCGACGAGAATGTTTTTCGTCGCAGGCGTAATCATCGTGTCCCAGCCGCCCATTACGCCAGCCAGCGCCAATGCTTTCTGTTCGTCGGAGACGACAAGATCGTCCGCAACCAGTGTGCGTTCCGTTCCGTCCAGCAGCCTCAATCGCTCGCCGGCCTTGGCGCGTCGCACAAGGATCGCGCCTTCTACTTTGTCGAGGTCGAACGCGTGCGTCGGATGTCCCATGGCCATGGTGACAAAATTTGTAGCATCGACGGCGTTGCCGATGAGCTTCTGCTCCAGCAGTTGAAAGCGCTCGACGATCTCGCCACTCGACGGCGCAATCTTCACGTTTCGCAGCACGCGCGCGGTAAATCGTCCGCACAAATCCTGTGCATCAATGCGCACCGGAAACGGCCGCTTAGCGGGCCTGGCTGCGGGCAGCGAAGCCTCCAACGGCAGAAGCGGAATGTCGTAAATCGCAGCTGCCTCGCGCGCGATTCCGTAATGATTCATGGCATCGACGCGGTTGGTGGTGATGTCCATCTCAAACAGAGAGCCGTTGCTAGAACCAAGGTCGAAAACGCCCTCAACAGCAATGCCGCGCAGCGTAAGGTCGTCGGCAAGCTGGCGGTCGGAAACTTTGAGAGCAGGCAAGTAGGCGCGCAGCCAGTTGGAAAGTATCTTCATGCGAACTGCTCCAGGAATCGCATGTCGCCCGAGTAGAGCAGGCCAATGTCGCTGATGCCATATTTCATCATCGCAATGCGATCCACCCCCATGCCGAAGGCGAAGCCGGAGATCTTCTTCGGATCGTAGCCCGGTTGCTTGCCGCGCACGGAGTCAAACACTACAGGATCGACCATGCCGCAGCCCAGCAGTTCAATCCAGCCGGAGTGTTTGCATTTGCGGCAGCCTTTGCCGCCGCAGAAGATGCAACTGATCTGTACGTCGGCGCTCGGCTCTGTAAATGGGAAAAAGGACGGAAAGAATCGCGTTTTTACGCTGGAACCGAACAACTCCTTCATGGCGTGATCGAGCGTGCCCTTCAGGTCGCTGAAGGTGATGTTTTCATCGACGCATAGACCTTCCACTTGATGAAAGATTGGCGAGTGCGTGGCGTCCGCAGCGTCGTTGCGATGCACTTTGCCCGGAATCACAATGCGGATGGGTGGCGGCTGCCGCTCCATGGTACGAATCTGCACTGGCGAAGTGTGCGTGCGCAGCAGCAGTCGATCGCGTAGAGATTTGTGCTCTTGCTTTGCGACCACGAGCGTGTCCTGGGTGTCGCGCGCGGGATGGTCCGGCGGAAAATTCAGCGCCTCGAAATTGTAGTAATCGGTCTCGACCTCAGGGCCAACGCCCACAGAGTAACCCATGCGCTGAAAAATGCCGACAATCTCATTCATGGTGCGGACCAGCGGATGCTCCACGCCGAGCCCAGGACGAATGCCAGGAAGGGTGATGTCGATGGAGTCGGCAGTGCGGGAGGCGGCTCGAACGGTGGTGTATCCGGTGGAAAGAATTGTCGCGTCGCTACTGGCCATGGCCAGTGCTTGATCTATATGAACCTTTAATTGGTTGAAGCGGACGCCGAGAGCACTTTTCACTTCTGCCGGTGCTGTCTTGAGACATGTTTCCACAATGCTTTTGAGGTGGCCTTGTTTGCGGCCTACCCATCGAATGCGCAGTTCTTCAATTTTTTCAGGTATGCCGCCACATTGGGCTTCTTCCTTATCGTAGGAAGCTTTAATCGATAGGAAGAAATGGTCGAGCGATCGAGGGGAATAATCTTCGAGCTTTGGGATTTCAGTATTTGGCATGAGTGAACTGTAGGATCAGGCTGGAATGCTGACGTACTCTACTTCAGTTGTCGGCGGAGGCACCGTCTCTCCATCCTGTCGCATTCCTTCGATATGGAATTCGATCGCTTCCCGAATCAACTTCTCCGTTTCAGCCTTGGTTTTTCCTGCAGCGATACAGCCTGGCAGGTCTGGAACGTATGCGCTCCAGCTCGTCTCTGTATGCTCGAATAGCACAACATATTTCATCGCAATCCCGCCTGTTTCAAGGCGCTTTGCAGCGTCTTGGGATGTACTTCATCGGACGGATGTCCGGCAATCGTGACTGTTCCAGGTTTTTCGGCATGTTTAAATTGCCGATGACTGCCGCGGACGCGCACCTGTCGCCAGCCATCTCGCTCGATCCACCGCATAAGGTCGCGGACTTTCATGATGGATCGGCAACTTGCTCCAAGTGTATAACGCAATGCAAACAGCGCAGCAAATTGCTGTGCCGTTTGCATTGGAGGCTGAGCAATTACGCGACGTTCTTTAACGCGCCTTTCGCCTGTTCGGACAGAGCGGTAAATCCCGCTGCGTCCTTGACGGCGATGTCGGCCAGAACCTTGCGGTCCAGTTCGACACCGGCCAATTTCAGCCCGTGGATCAGTTGCGAATAGCTCAAGCCATTCAGCTTGGCGGCGGCGCCGATGCGGACAATCCAGAGCGAACGGAACTGGCGCTTCTTTTCACGGCGACCCCGATAGGCGAACTTCAACCCGCGCTCGACGGCCTCTTCTGCGGCCTGATACAGCTTGGACTTCGTAAGGAAGTAGCCGCTGGCGCGCTTCAGGATCTTCTTGCGATACTCTTTGCGTTTATTGCCACGTTTGACGCGAGGCATAGTTGGTTTCTCCCTTTTGTGTTGCTCTTGGCGTAGTTTGTTGCGGCTGGAGG
>JAJYGR010000347.1 GCA_021790655.1 Acidobacteriota bacterium
GACCAACGGCATTCATGTGCCCACATGGGACTCAGAAGTGGCAGATGCACTCTGGACCACAGCTTGCGGCAAAAAACGCTGGTGTGGAGAGCGTCCAGTCAAGGATGAAATTCGAAACCTACCTGACACCACATTATGGCAAATGCGCGCAGAACAGCGGAAATACCTGGTCGAACGGATGCGCAGGCGGTATGCGCGTCAGCTTGCCGCTGCTGGGGGAGGATCCCCGGATACCAGCGAAATCTTCAATGAAAATACGCTTACGCTCGGATTCGCGCGCCGCTTCGCCACCTACAAGCGTCCCAATCTACTCTTGCACGATCCCGAACGGCTGGCCCGTCTTCTTTCCGATTCGCAGCGTCCCGTGCAATTGATTCTTGCCGGGAAAGCCCATCCACAGGACCTGCCGGGACAGGAACTGATCCAGCAGTGGAACGATTTTCTCCAACGTCCGGAAGTCCGCGGGCGGGTTGTCTTTCTGAGCGATTACGATATGCTGCTGGCGCAGGAGCTGGTGCAGGGTATCGATCTGTGGATCAATACACCGCGTCGTCCGTGGGAAGCCTGCGGAACCAGTGGAATGAAAGTGCTCGTCAACGGTGGTCTAAATCTGTCGGAACTGGATGGCTGGTGGGCGGAAGCCTATTCTCCTGAAGTCGGTTGGGCGATTGGAGATGGCAAGGAACATGGCGACGATCCCGCCTGGGATGCCGCCGAGGCGGAAGCGGTGTATACATTGCTGGAACGGGAGGTCATCCCGGAGTTTTATGAACGGGATGAAAATGGAATACCGTCCAAATGGTTGAGGCGTGTCCGCGAAAGTATGACGCGGCTCACTTCGGAATTTTCCGCCAGTCGCGCCATCCGCGAATATACCGAGAGCCACTATCTCCCAGCCGCTTCCGGTTATCGCGGTCGAGCCGCTACCTATAGTAAGGTTGGCGCAAGTCTGCTCCAGTGGCAACAGAACCTCGCTCGGCATTGGAACACGGTGCGCTTTGGCACGGTGAACGTCGAGACTCGCGATGGCCAGCATTTCTTTCGGGTCGAGGTCTTTCCAGGCGGCCTCAAGCCGGATGCGCTGAGAGTGGAACTCTACGCAGACCCGGTTCAGGGAAGCGCGTCTGCTCGCGTAGCCATGACAGCATCGAAGAACGGTGTGGATTCCTCAGAAGCGCAAATATATTGTGCCCAAGTGTCCGCAAGCCGTCCCATGAGCGACTACACTCCGCGCATTGTCCCCTACCATCCGAGCGCTACGATACCGCTCGAAGCCACGCAGATCTTGTGGCAGCACTGATGGCCAATATCACGTGCCTATATCTATATATTAGGTTTCGCGTACATGAACGATATCCTTCACTTCTTCGTCCAACACGAATATCTTGTACTGTTCTTCTGGGTGCTGCTCGAACAGTTCGGGGTCCCGCTGCCGAGCGCGCCGTTGCTGCTGGCTGCGGGGACCCTCAGCGTGGAGCACTCCATCAGTCTGCCGGCGGTTCTTTTTCTTGTTGTGGCGGCCTGTTTGCTGGCAGACTCCTTCTGGTTCTTCCTTGGCCAGCGCTATGGGACAAAGGTCTTCCGCTTCCTCTGCCGATACACGCTGGAGACCTCCTCCTGTGTCCGTAGAACAGAAATTGCAATCAAGAAACAAAGGGCCGGGATCCTGCTGGTCGCAAAATTCATTCCGGGCCTGAACCTGATGGCCCCGCCGTTGGCAGGGCAACGGGCCATGCGCTACAGCGTCTTCCTACTCTACGATGCCGCGCTGATATTTGCCGGAAGGTTTTTTGGGGACATCATACACAGAAACCAGGAACTCCTTCATTGGATGGGCCATGTTGCGTCCGTTGTGCTTGTGCTGGTGGTAGTTATTTGGTTCCTGTATCGGGTATGGAAGAAATGGTCCATCTTGCGCCAGGTCAAGCTGCGCGGGATCGAAAAGGTGGACTGGCTGTTCGTCTTCAGTTGTGCCGCGCACAACCTGCTCCGGCTGCCCAGACTCATGGCTCAACCACCGGAAATGCTCCGGGAGCAGTGTGCCTGAACAGCGAATGCGGCCCTCGCGATCGCTTCCGAGAGCCCTGCAACACCCTATAAACACTGGCCAGGCCCGCGTTTCAAACAGAATTCAAACGGGAAGAAGCGCAAAACACCAGAAAAGACGCTACGACGCAGAGAATTTCAACGAGTTCCTAGAGTTACCATAAAAGACGCCATCGTAACCTTTTGGATCGGTTGGGGAACCGCTCTTTCCTCCAGTTGCATTGCGGGAAGCGCTGGTCAATGCATTCTGTCATCGGGATTACTCCCAGGCCGGAGGAGCAGTGAGTTTGGCCATTTACGACGACCGCCTTGAAATTTGGAGTTCCGGCGGATTGCCGTTTGGCATCAAGGTGGAAGATTTGAAACAGGACCATCTATCGCGGCCCAGAAACCCTCTGATTGCCGAGGTCTTCTATCGACGTGGACTGGTGGAGCGGTGGGGCCGCGGTACGCAGAAAATCGTTGAACTGTGTTTGCGCGCCGGTCATCCCGAGCCGGAATTCCTTGAGGTTGCCGGAGCAGTGGGCGTCCGGTTCCTGCCCAGTGGGTATGTGGCTCCTCATCGCGTTGGCCATGACCTGACAGACCGCCAGCGTCGGATTCTCCAGTCTCTCGCAGGAGGAGGAACACGGGCATTTGCCAATATCCGTGCCCAGGTTGACCCCGCTCTGGCGGAGCGCACCTTGCGCGACGATTTGCTTCATCTGAAGAGGCTCGGCCTTATCAGCTCACAGGGGCACGGACGAGGGGCAACATGGTTCTTGATCCCTGACCCACAGCCCAGAGAAAACGAGAATAAGGCGGAATAAGGCGAGAATAAGGCGGGTTGGGGCGGCAATGCACCACACGCGCAATTCGATAGCGCAAGGCAGGGAAGAAGTCGAAATCCGTTCCGGGCCATTTGGGTAAAAAGGCAGAGGTCATTTGGGCAGAGGTCGTGGGTTCGTTAAGGGTGCAATAAGGGTTCCTATGGGTTCCTCAGGGCGCTAATGGTGTCGTCCGTTGCCCCTGTTTTCTGTTAGTTACGACTTTCTTCCTTGCTGTCACGGCAGAGGTCGCGGGTTCGAGCCCCGTCGTCCCCGCCATCATTCTGAGGGGGTTACAGAGTGATGGGACCAAAGTGACAATCCAATCCTCGATCGGATGTCTGGTTCCTCTGGGGAGCGTTGCTATCTCTTACGGATCTTCTTCTTTGCTGACGCAGGTGTCCTGGAGGACTTTCCCAACGCAGACTGCATTGAAGAAGTTGACTGCAATAAAGTGTCCAGTTCATACCCAGCAGCGGCAGCAATCTCCATCGCGCTCTTGATTTCTCCCTCCAGCGTGAGGACAGCTTTGCTGTCAATATGTTTGGCCTTTGCTAGCCCTGCCAGATGCGGCAGCAGGAGCAAGCGAATAAGCTGCTCGTAGTTTTCCATGCGGAAGTACGTGTGCCCATTCGACGGATGCAGTTGTGTCAGCCACGCGACGTCAGGATTCTTCCATAGAGATGCCGATATACCGATGGCTGATTTTGTGGGAGCGACTTGTTTCTCGCTCCCAGCCATCAGCAGAATACGAATGCGCGCGGCGGCGCGCCATCTTTCTTCCGCCTCGAACCCCAGCGCTTGAAAAATTTCCGCGAATGCCGCGCGCAAGCGCAGTCGATCGAAAATGTCGAGAGGATTTTCATTTGATGGCGCAGGAGGCAGAGAATCCATGAGCGCGCGGGCCAGACACCATCCAAGCATCGTGGCCCATAACTCAATGGCGTTTTGCTTTGGGTCTTCCGCGAGAGGAGTATCCGATGCCCGCACTGGTTCCGGTGCAAGCAATATTTTTCCCGGCTCTGGAATGAACAGAAGAGCTTCAGTAAGATGACGAACTTGGTCGTGCAACTTGTGATTCTGTATAAGTCCATCATTTGACATCTCTGCATGAAGGGAGAGATGTCCAGACAATGCCTCTTGTAGAAAAACCTCTCCGCGTTTGCAGAACAGCGTGAGAACGTCTTCCGTCGACTGCTCCGTCTTAGGTGGTTTTGCGACAGGCTTCTTCGGCTTCATTGCGCGAGCGTTAGGTCCCATCTCCACAACTGGGGATGCAAGCGCAATTACCTGCTGGATCACGCTGGGATCCAGTGCCGCGCGCAGAGCGTTGTGGACGGGGCGTAGCTTCAGCATGGCCAGCGCTTCATCTAAGTCCCCAACACCTGCTCCCTGCAAAGAATCGCAGAGCTGGTCCCAGCGATGCTCCTGATCTACGGTAAGTTCTCGCCAATTTTGCAGCACTGCATATTGATAGGCGCGGAGATTTACAGTCAGTCCGTGATGTGCCAACTCGGTCGAAGGGCGAAGATAGTGCAGGCCGCTGGCTGCATCCTGATAAGCCAGAAAGGTATTCTCGTTTGAAGGGAACTGAAGACCTTCGTGGAGGTTTCTCTGCCGGACGGTCCCGCTTGCTTTGTCGGCATAACCCGTGGAGCGATGGAGCGTGCCTCGTGTTTCCGCGTAGCAGTTGTGAAAGAGTACGATGGCCCGCTGATCTCCCTGACGATTGGAGTACGCGAAGACATTTTCGTCCACCGTGCCATCTTCTCTCCAAAAATCGTAGAGCAGGAAGTTGCTGCTGTCGGTAAACAGGCTGCGGTTCTTCAACAGCGGCGCGATTTCGCGTTGATGCCTTGCAACCAGGTCATGATTGGGATGCTCGTCATAGCGCGGCCGCTTGTATTCCATGCCGTATCGTTCCGTAAAGGCCTCTACCTGTCCGTGGCCGAACATCGGTAGTCCGGGCAATGTTGCCATCATCGTGCATGCGCCAAAGTATTTATCACCGGTGCCGAACTGATCGACGGCAGTGCGTTCGTCCGGATTGCTCATAAAGTTGACGTAACGCTTAAGTATGTCCGGATCGAACTCGATCGTATTTTTCAGCACCGATCTGTACTTTGCATTGTCTTCGTCGCGCAGCATGATCATGAAGGCGCTGTTGTATACGCGATGCATTCCAAGTGTGCGGACGAAGTAACCCTCCATCAGCCAGAATGCTTCCGCCAACAGCAGTGTGCCGGGGACCTCGACCGCAACGCGGTCCACAACTTCGCGCCAGAATTCATGCGGCATGGCGGCATCGAACTCTGCCTGCGTCATGCTGCATTCGGCACGCGATGGAATGGCGCCACCGCTGCCGGGAATGGGAAACCATAGGCGCTGGACGTGCCGTCGGGCAAGCGTCATGGCGGCATCGAAGCGGATGATGGGAAACCGTCGCGCTACATGCAGGATGGTCTGCATGACCTGCTCTCGGACGTGTGCGCTGAGGTAATTCAGTTGCGCCGTATCGTTCCACGGAAAGCTTGTTCCATCATTTCCGTGATACACGTACTCGATGTGTCCGGTATATTTATCGCGCCGCCGAAACACCACGGCGGCATCCGTCTGCTGGTAGTAATGATCTTCGATTTTGATTTCGACGCGACCGTCCTGAGAAAGATCGGGACCGTCAAAGCGATAAGCCGGGTAGGGGCAGTCGGGCCGCGATAGAAACCACTCCGGATGCTCGATCACCCAGTTCGAATCGATGCCCATGTGGTTCGGGACCATATCGCTGGCGAGTCGAATTCCGCGCGCGGCGGCGCGGTCTCGAAGGTTCGCGTAAGCTGCGTCGCCTCCCAGGTCGTATGCGATGCCATAGTTGGCGAGCGAATATGCTGATGCCACGGCATCCGGCTGGCCGCAGAGCCGCTTTATTGTTTTCGAAGCAGAGCTTCTTTCCCAGACGCCAATCAGCCACAGCGCATTCATTCCACGACTGGCGAGCAGGTCCAACTCTTCGTCCGGAATCTGGTCGAGGCGTTCAATTTGCCTTCCATATTGTCGGGAAAGTTGTGCCAGCCAAACATACGTGCTCTTCGCGATCATGACGACCGTTGGCATCCATGCCTGGTCCTGGCTGAAGCGTTCATACTCCGGATCGCCTTTGGAATATACGGGAACTTCGGCATGGCCGGTCAGCGGATCGGAATGAAAAGGCCGACGACGCTGCTGCTCGGAGGGTGGATGAAAACGCATCCAGATGGCAATGTCTTCTTCTTTGAGCACGTCTATCGCAAGCAAAATGCGGCGGAAACTCTCACCGAGATATTCGCTCCAGTTTTCGCGGATGAAATTCAATTGGCCTGTCAGAGAATCTGGTGCGGCCAGCATCGGAGCACGCAGCATGTGCAGCAGGCTTACGGCTTTGCTGGTGAATTTTGGCCTGGTGTCGAAGTAGTCTCCCAGCGCTGCGGTGACCGTTGGATAGGCGGAGGTTTTGGCCAGTCGCGCATCGTCAAACAACTCCAGAAATGGCCGAAACGCAAGGTTCTGATTGGCCAGCCACAGCATCAGCAGTTCTTCCATGGCAATTTCGCGATGAGAAATTCCTTGTGTCGAACCTTCCAGCCATTCGCCGACAATTTCCCGATTGCGATAGATGGACACATTCGGAAATTCTGTCGCAAATGCACGAAGCAGTCCGTCCAGATCATCCTGCCCAATGCTGGAACCAAACCAGGCGAGCGCTTCCTTCATCACGCTCGGATCAACATGATTTCGATAATGCGCAATGAGAGCATGACTCACTTCGTCAATCAATCCCATAGCAAAAAGAGCGCCCGGATTGACGAC
>JAJYGR010000269.1 GCA_021790655.1 Acidobacteriota bacterium
GAGACGAGCGGAGAATTACGTTACGGCTTGGTTCGTGAAGCACGGACTTTCGCTATCGCTTTCATTGTTGCCATAGATATATGTCAAGGATGAGTCATTCTTCACGCAGGCCGGTCGCCGCGGCGACGCGAGCTGCGTGAAGAATCCAGAAAATATTTGCCTCATAAGCGCCGCCATCGCCCTCTGGATTCTTCGCTGCGCTGAGAATGACAAATATTGTTTTCAATTGGAAGATTTTGAAATGCTTCAAAAGCCCATAATGTTGTAACCGCTGTCGACGTAGATCACTTCGCCGGTAATGCCGGAAGCTAAATCCGATGCCAGAAATACCGCAGTCCCTCCAACTTCCGATTGCTCGGTATTGCGATGCAAGGGCGAGCGGTCGGCATGCAGTTTCAGCAGCTCGCTTAGTCCGCCGATGCCGCGCGCGGCGAGGGTCTTGATCGGGCCAGCGGAGATGGCGTTGATGCGAATATTCAGCTTGCCGAGGTCCGCCGCGAGATAGCGCACGGTCGCTTCGAGAGAGGCCTTGGCTACGCCCATGACGTTGTAATGCGGCACCACTTTTTCCGCCCCGTAGTAGGTCATCGTAAGGATGCTGCCGCCGTCGGTCATCAGCGGCGCAGCGGCGCGCGACAGCGCGATCAGCGAATAGACGCTGACATCGTGCGCGATGCGGAAACCTTCGCGGGTAGTCTGGAGAAAATCGTTCCTCAGCTCTTCGGCAGGCGCGTAGGCGACGGAATGCACCAGCACATGCAGCTTGCCGTGCCGCTGCTTCAGGTCGGCAAATACGCTGGTAATTTCGGCATCGTTCGACACATCGCATTGCACGGTCTCCGCGCCGGGCAATTCCGCCAGCAGCCCTTCGGCTTCCTGCTTCATGCGGTCGTTTTGATAGCTGATGATGAGCTTGCAGCCGGAGGCGTGCAGTTTCTGCGCAATGGCCCAGGCAATCGAGCGCTTGTTTGCGAGACCGAACACGACTGCGATGCGACCTTCAAGATTCAACATGTTTCCTCCATAATGCTTCGTCTTCAAGAGTATGCTCCAGCATGATACCAGCGTAGAAGATCAACCGCCCAGATCCATCAGTTCCACATGTTCGATCGACTGGCCGAGGAAGCGGCTGCCAAGAACGCGAAATTTGTCGACGGAGTCTGTGGCAAAAAAGTGGCAGCGTGCTAAATTTCCATCCGAAGCGATGCCGCTTGGCAAATACACATTTGATAGCAAGTCCCGATGCACGCGATTCGCCGTCGTCTCCGCAGAGTTGAGAATCGTCATGCCTGCTGGCAGTGCAGCTTCGAGCAGTGGACGCACCAGGGGATAGTGGGTACATCCCAGCAAGACAGTGTCCGGCGTATGTCCAAGCGCGTGTGCATCTACAAGCGCTTCCTCCAAATAAATCCGCAACACCTGCTGGGTCACAGGATGATCGATCCATCCCTCCTCAATCAGCGGGACCAGCAGCGGGCAGGCCTTCTCGATGCTGCGCAGACCGCGCGCGGCGCAGGCGTGCGAGTAGGCATGGCTCTGCACTGTCGCATCGGTGGCCAGCACTAGGACATCTCGCGTTACGCTGACGTCTGCAGCGCTATCGGCCCCGGTTTCGATCACCCCCAGCACCGGCACATGTGCGGCCGCGCGGATGGCGTCGAGGGCCAGCGCGCTGGCGGTGTTACACGCGATGACGATATATTGCGCGCCCCAGGATTCCAGGAGTTGCGCGCTTTCCACCGCGTAGCGGGACACAGTGGCTTGCGATTTGGAGCCATAGGGAAGCCGCGCCGTATCGCCAAGATAAAAAAACTCGGCACAAGGGATGCGTGGCAATAACGCGCGCAGCACGGTGAGCCCGCCAAATCCCGAATCGAAAACGCCAATGCGCACGGGTGACGCGTCTGCAATAGATTCGCTCATGGCTGTTTCTCGGGCGTTTTTTGCGGCGAAACATCTCCGTCCGGCGAATTCGTCGAAGTTGTGACCTGTGGAACATCGTTGGCTGTCAGATAGGTTCGCGTCAGGTCGGCATGTCCGGCCAACGTATCTTTCGGCTGACCATCGACCAAAAATCTTACTTGGGTAATCTGCGGCATATTTGCATGCAGTGTACCCAGGATTGATAGCAGCGTGAGCGTTTCCACCTCAATCCCGGAAGGATGGTGATCGACGAAACTTCTGTTCAGATTGATCACAGCGATTTGATTGTCCGTAGTGGAACTGGCTGAAGAAGAATCGCTCTGGGAGGCATTCTTAGACGCCGGTACCGGCAGAAGAAAGACATCATTGACTGCGGGCAGGACTGCCAGAGGATGCGGTGAGTCGGACTCGGCGTAATAGGCAAAGAGATCGTTTAGCAATGCCCGCGCGCGGGTGGTCGTCTCGGCGGGCAGAGCCACTTGCCGCTCTACCGGCGCAAGGGACCCATCGGCATCATTTGCGACCATCAGAGTGGCCTGCTCCGGTGGCGCTTCCACGGGTGCGCGCATAGGAACGGGGTCAGGCACAGCCGCGAGTTGGTCCTGGGCGCGGGCGCGCAAACGAATCAGGTATGCAGCCATCAGCACGGAGCTGATGAGCAGCAGCCATAGAACTATTTTTTGATAACGCGGGATCACGGCTGCATTCTCCAGTCACTCCGCCAAGCTTGCAGGGCCGTCGCTAAAGCTTCGATAATTTTCTCTTGATAGGTGAGGTCAGTCAGTGGAGTTTTGACGTCGAACGGCGCAATCTCGATGGCCACAGCAGGGCACGCCATACTGTCGAGCGGCATGATGGAGGTCCGCGCTAACAGGACCGGAATATGCTGTCGAGTCAAAGCAGAATTTATGTCAGATTCCAGCCGAAGGCTTTCCATCTCATAACTGGCCTGGGCTGTTTGCCAGGGCAGAAACGCGCGGCGCGCGTCCTGCGGGCCCGCTGCTGGAAGAGAAGAAGTGTACATGTGTACGCCATTTCCGGTAGAGGTCGCATGCAATAGAACACAGGCGGCCGCGTGGGTGCTATTCGCAATCGTTGCACGGGCGTTGTTGTCGAGCGTCGTATCTCCATCTCGCGTGAGAATCGAATGAATGCCGCGCGCATTCAGCAACGCGTGCAAACGGATTGCAAGTGCGACGATGAAGTTCTTCTCTGGATCGCCTGCTCCCAGTATGGCGCCTGCGTCTGCGCCCCCGTGGGCTGGATCGAGCACAACCATGAAACGCGGCTCCGCCGCAGGCGGCGCTGCGGCAGGAAGTGGGGATTGCAGAGGCGCGGCTGTAGAAGGTTGAGGATACGCGGGTTGCGCAGGCATTTGTTGTGCATGCGCAGTCGCCGACCACGATCCAGCGAGAACCAGCAGCAAAGTTGAAAGCATTTGCCGCTCCGTCCGCCTTATCTGGTTAGTCCAATGCATAAATTGCAAGGCCGCTCAGCAGTTTGGGATAAAAGTCCGTAGATTTCTGCGGCATCACATCTCCGGCAAAGGCCACTTCCCGCAACTGATCGAGCCTGACTGGATTCATCAGAAAAGCCACGTCCGCATCTCCGTTACGCACCTGCTGCATCGCCTCTGTTGCGTCGCGCAGGTAGCGCAGGTTCTTCTGATCGAGAACGTCCTGTTGCGAGATGCCGAGCAAATCCTCCAAAATCACGGAGTGTAGCTGGACAACGTCCAGTCGGCGTTGACGCTCCGGTTGTTCCTGCAGGCGTGCTTCGATGGCTGTTTTTTTCGCGGTCAGCAGGTGGCTGCCTGTACGCGTAACTGCGACGAAACTGGCGCCCAATTTTCCGGCCTCCGCAAGCTGGCGCAGAATGGCCTCAGTATCGCTGCCTGGAACCGGCTGTACGTCGAAATACTTAGTGGCATTCTTCACGAATGCCGCGGGATCAAAAGCCTTCAACCCATGGACGATGCGATGCGTCGGCAGAATTGTAAGGCCAGTTGCGTCCATGTTGACGAACGTCATCATCGTCGCGGCCTCCGGGAAGGCCGGTTGCGGCAGGCTGTTGGTCGAGCGCTCGTGGGCCAGCGTTGAAGGTGCGTCGGTATGCTCGCGGCTGTACTGTAGCGCAGTTTCGTAGCGATGATGACCGTCGGCGATGATCAGTTTCTTGTCCTGCATCGCGCTCAACAGCATGTTGATGGTGCCTGGTTCGGCAATTTTCCATACCCGATGCAATACTCCGTATTCGTCCGTTACTTCGATGTCGGGGTTGGTAGGGTTGGAAAACAGCAGCTTTTCCGCAGTCTGGCCCGGGTCGGAATACAGCATGAAAATCTGGCCAAAATGCGCGCGGGTGGCGCGCAGCAGATTCAACCGATCGGACTTTGGCTTGGCCAGCGTCCGCTCGTGGCGGAAGACGATGTTCTGGCTATAGTCGGCCAACTCGCCCAATGCGATAAACCCGCGCCGCTCCTGCATCACTCCCGGCGAACCAGGAACTTCGTAGCGCTGAGAGTAGGCGTAGATGGCATGCTCGTTGTCCTGGGTCAGGACGCCTTCCGCCCGCCAGGCGCGGAAATTTTGCGCTGCTCGGGTGTAAACGTTGTTTTCCGCCGAATCGAACAGTTCTGGAAGTCCCAGGATGATGCGCACCAGGTTCTGCGGGCTGCGCCGATAGTAGGACTGCTGCATCGCGGGAGTAATTTTGTCGTACGGCTGGGTCACGACGTCTTCAGGGCGGACCAGGCTGGGATTGTAGCGCCAGGCGCGAAATGGATAAATGCGGGCCATGCTTGTCAAAAACTCCTGTGTTCAGGCGCAACCTGTGTCAGGCTGGAATTGTGCGTCTGTGTGTATCCCGATTCTATCGCAGGAGATGGAAGGGTTTTTTCGCAAACGTCAACGCAAGGTAAACAGATCAGAAACAGGATGTGGCGTAAATTGAAAGAGATGTGAACTCGCAATATAGAATCTCTAAAGTGGAAGTCATCCGCGGTAGATGTTAAGGGTTCTGCGAATGGATTTCCGCGTGCCACCTCTGCGCCTACGGGATACTATGCATCTTCGCAATCCGAAGCGGTCTTTCACGATTTTCGCGCTGACAGTGGTCCTTGTGGTGTGCGTTTTGTGCGCGCGAAGATTTTCAGTGTTTGCCGACGCGCAGCAGACGACACACCCATCGAGCGCGCCCCCACCTGGCGGGCAAACAGTTACTCAGCCCAGTCTCACCACAGATACAGACCCTGTACCGTCGCCGGACACCTCGCCAGTTCCTTCCCCCCCCCCGGCGCAAAATACCGGCACTGGTGCCGCAAAGTCCAGCGCGAACGGACACTTCACTTTTCGCACGTCGGTCAGTGAGGTGGTCATTTACGCCACCGTCGTGGACGAGCATGAGCACCTGATCACCACGCTGCAAAAGCAGGACTTTAGCGTTTATGAGGATGGCGCGCGGCAGGTGATTTCTTCCTTCAGGCAGGAAGATGTCCCCATTTCGCTGGCCATCCTGATTGACAACTCCGGCTCCATGCGCGAGAAGCGGGCTGCGGTCAACCTTGCCGCCATCGACCTGGTACGGGCGTCGAATCCACAGGACGAGTCTTTTATTGTCAACTTTTCCGACGAAGCATTTCTCGACCAGGACTTCACTTCCAATATCGGCCTGTTGGAAAAAGGGCTGTCCCATATCGACGCCAAGGGCGGGACCGCTTTATATGACGCGATTGTGGCCGCTGCCGACCATCTCGCGAAATATGCCAAACGTTCCAAGCAGGTGATATTGATTATCACGGATGGCGAAGACAACAGCTCCAGCACCACGCTGGCCGAAACGGTGCGCCGGATACAGGCACTACAGGGACCTATCGTCTATTCGATCGGGCTGCTATACGACGAACAGAATGGCAGGGAAGGCCATCGCGCGCGCAAAGACCTGCAATTGTTGAGCGATCAGACAGGTGGTATCGCTTTTTTCCCTAAATCTCTGGATCAGGTCGATGCCATCGCGCAGGAAGTGGCCAAGGACATTCGCAATCAGTACATCATCGGCTACCATCCCACCAATCCCTTCCGCAACGGCGGGTATCGCACGATTCGCGTGGTCGCAAAAGCGAAGGGATTTGGCAAGCTGACAGTGCGGACGCGTCCCGGATACTTCGCACAGCCGCCGGGTAAGAAGGGCGCGGGCAAGTCGGCGAGCGCGCCAGCTTCCAGTGCTCCAAGTTCAGGTGCGTCGGCTGGCAGCCCTCATTAGCGGCGGAAAAGGGGCTGCCAAGTGTCTGGATGGGAACATCGATTGAAGATTGTTGGCGCGAGTCCCACACAGAAGCGGCGCGAGCGGTTACTATAGCGGAGAAAAGCGCACGCAGGCAGGTTCCGGAATCCGGGCAGCGCGGAGGTCATTTGCTCTACTGGCTTCTCTATCAAAAGTTATTTCCTTACATCCACGCGTTCCGTATCTTCCGCTACCTCACGTTCCGCACTGCGTTTGCGACGCTGACGGCGCTGCTCATCGGTTTGCTGATCGGCCCCTACCTGATCGACAGGCTGCGCGAATTTCAGATCAGCCAGTTTATTCGTGAAGATGGCCCCAAGGACCATCAGAAAAAGGCAGGAACGCCGACCATGGGCGGCCTGTTGATTGGCGTGGCGATTTTAGTGCCTACGCTGTTGTGGAGCGATCTGTCCAATCCCTTTGTCTGGCTGGCGATCCTGGCAACCGTAGGCTTTGGCGGCATTGGATTTGCCGACGATTACATCA
>JAJYGR010000080.1 GCA_021790655.1 Acidobacteriota bacterium
GCGTCAAATAGATAGCTAGATTCGTGAATACGCTCGAAGCCGAAAAGATGGCCGTCCTCATCCTGCGCCTCGGCGACGCCGTCGGACATGAGTATGAGCCGATCCCCTTCATTCAGCCGGAATTGCAACAGCGAAAACTCCGCGCTCTCGATGATGCCGAGTGGCATTGCGCCTTCCATCGGCAACTCTTTTCCGTTGAGATAGGGCGGCAGGTGTCCGGCGTTGGCCAGCGTGACGGCGCCGTCGGAGGCGAGGCGCAGAGCGAGGCAAGTGGCATGGGCGTGGCCGCGACCGAGGAGACGCTGATTTAGATTTTGCATCATGGCGAGCGGGTCATCACTGTGGGAGGCCTGATTGCGGATCGCGCCGACGATCAGCGCCACCAGCATTCCGGCCTGCAGGCCGTGGCCGGTCACATCGCCCACCACAATCAGTACGCTGCCGTCGGTTGCGTGGGGAATGATCTGGAAGAAGTCGCCGCCGACTTCGCGGGCGGGGCGATACTCGCTCTCAATCGTCAGGCCCGGAACATGCGGCAGCTCGGCGGGAATCAGCACCTGCTGCACCTCCTGCGCCTGCTTCACGTCCAGCGCCATCTCCCGCTGCTGCCGCAGCGAGAGCAGCAACCGGCGCAGCAGCAGGGCGAAGATCACCGCCGCCAGGAGCAAACCGGCGATCTGGCCGAGCGAGACCTGCGCGCCGAAGGGGAACCAGTACGGGCGGATGTGCAAAATGGCCAACTCGCGCTGAAACTGGGCAATGCCGACCAACGCCACGGCGGGCAGCGCCAGCCATCCCTCCCAGCCCTGCTGGCGGACGCCTTCGACCGCAATCCAGACCAGCGCCAGCAGAAACAGCAGCCGCGCCCCCAGCGAGACCGAGTGAAAGAGTACGCCCACCGGGTGGGGAATCGCGGTGAAGAAAAAATCTCCTCCCAGCGCATTCGACAGCATGTACACGAGCGTCAGCCCGGCGACCAGTTGCGGCATCCACGCTGGACGGCGCAGCCGGAACCAGACCCACCACACCATCACCCATCCGCCCAGCATCAGCGGACCCAGGAACATGTACAGCGCTACTTCCAACGCGATCCCACCGATCCACTGCGTCCAGGAACCCAGGCACAGGACGGCTGCGTAGGTTGCCGTCAGCAGAAAGACCCCGGCCAGCCACAAATAGACCGCATCGGAGCGGTCGAACAGGACCAGACTCGCGGCCAGCAGCGCCAGCAGCAGAAACAGCGCCGCCGCGATTGCCGCGAACGAGTAAGCGCGGACCAGATCCACCCAGGCCAGTTGGTAGCGCGCGGCGACCACCCCCGCCTCGCCCAGCAGCGGCGCGCTGTGCATGCCGCCAACGTCGGGTTCTTGCGTCAGCGTGGTCGGTTCCATCCAGACGCGGAAGGCCAGCACCTGCGTGGCAGCGTCTTGGTTGGCGTCTGCCTGCGGCAGCGAAAACATCGTTGGCTTGCTGGCGTAGATCACCGGACGGCCTCCGGTTGCGGGGAAGGTGCCGAAGCTGCCCAGCAGCCTGCCGTTGGCGAAGACCTGGTAGGCGTCGTCCATGTCCGCCGGGCCGGACAGCGCCAGCTTCTGTCCCGCCTGCGCCGCGGTGCGCACCCGGATGCGATACCAGGCCCAGCCCCAATACCCGGGATGGCCCTTCGCCGTCCAGCCGGGCACGTAGCTGGACAACCCCATGATGGGATCGAAGCTGCCCGCCCTGGGCGTCAGGTCCACCGTCTCCCACTGCGAGTCGTCGAAGCTGGGATCGGCCCACGCAGGGCTGTCGCCGATGTGGAACTTCCACGGGCCGGTGAGCGCGACGATGGACTGGCCGAGCGTGATGTTGGTGACCGGCGCGGTAGGCGTGGGCGCGGAAGGAGCGGGAGCGTTTTGCGCGGTGGCACTGAGCGCAAGTAAAGGCAGCAGAAGCAGCGAGAAGACAATCCTTCTCCCACCCTTGTTCGCCGCGGCGAACAAGGATGGGGCACCCAAGGTCAAAAGAGAGAAGAATATTCGTCGCATAGGCTGGCAGATTACGAATACCAGCCATACTGCGCCTTAGCAACAGAAATTTACAAGAGCCTACTTGGAACGGCTTTTCTTCGATCTTGCCCCCATCACAAGACAACAGTTTCCAGATGGGAAGAATTTCGATAGGCTGGTATAACGGAGAGGTGGCAGAGCCCGGTTGAATGCACCTGACTCGAAATCAGACATAGTCGCAAGGCTATCGGGGGTTCGAATCCCTCCCTCTCCGCCATTCTTTTAGGCGCATCTTTCATTCTAAAAAAAGTCAATAGAACAATATGCTACACGATTTATTGAAAGTCTTAGTTTTGATAACTGATTGACCTGAAAATTCGTACTCGCGTTCTAATGGGTAGCGGAATAAATTTTCCCAGGCATTTATTTTTCGTCGATCTTGATATCAACTTAGAACAAAGGAGAAGACTATCGTGAATCCAATAAGTCGTAGATCGTTTGTCGGCCAGGCAAGTTTTGGACTGGCCGCGCTTACCGCACTCGGCACAACCGCAGATGCGCAACTTGTATACACTCGTGCCGATTGGAAGGTGTCCGAATTCGATGAGTTACTCAAGAATCCCGCACGCGTCAAGCAGGCTTATGATGTAATTCCTGTCGGCGACGGCAAGTTTTTAAACAATATTAAAAACTCGTTGAATGGCCTGCATTTTGGATTTGGCATTCCAGCGGACCAAATCAAAGTCGTTGGCGCGATGCACGGGCCGGCCAACATGCTGAATTATGACGATTACGTTTGGGAAAAGTATCGCATCGGAGAATGGTTGAAAGTAGAGGACCCGAAGACTGGCAAACCAGCTACTAGAAATCCATTTTATTTCAGCAAGGCAGGAAATCCGCCCAAGTATGCATCGCAGGACCCAGATAGCGAGAAGTCTTCTTACCAGGACACCAGCATGCAAGCATTGCAGGCACGTGGCGTAAAGTTTTTGAGCTGCCATACCGCTACAGAAGAACAAGCAAATGTGTTGATCGAGAAATACAGTTTGTCGCAGAAGCGTGAAGAAATTGTGAAAGACATGCTGGCCCACACTGTACCCGGCGTGCTGGTCGTAGCGTCCATGGTCGCGGCAATCGCTCTGTTACAAAGCGAAGGTCGCTTCTCTTACATCACAGTCTGAACAGAAGATTGAGAAAACAAGGAACGAATCGTGATGGATTACAAGAAAATAATATTTACGTCAATTTTGTCCTGTTTCTTTGCTGCACCATTGTTTGCACAGACTACCCCGCCTTGGAGCAAAGGCGCTAACAATCCCGCTACCAATAAAGGTTATGTTTTTCAGGTCGATAGCGTGGACAACATACCGGACTTGCATGGAAATCCATCGGATGCCAAACTGGTGCTTTTCATCGGAGGGAACCAGTTTTTTGTTCTGCCACAACTTGTCTCAGGATTCGTGAAGCAACATCCGGAGTTCAGTGGACACATTTTTTATGAAACGCTGCCTCCTGGGATTTTGCGTAAGCAGATCGCCAATAACGACACCCTCACCCTGGGCAACTTTACCTTGCAGGTACAGCCTGATGTGTATGAAGCAGGCGCCCGCGTATTGAAACAAATGGAACAAGCGCGGCAGGTGGATATCCCAGTCGAGTACGCGACAAACGACCTGGAGATTATGGTGCATGCTGGAAATCCAAAAGGGATTCATTCCCTCAATGATCTTGGACGCTCCGATATCAAATTATCCATGCCGAATCCCGCATGGGAGGGAGTGGCGCGTCAGATCGAAACTGCCATCCGGAACGCAGGAGGATCTGCTTTGTTTCATACGGTGTATCAAACGAAGGTTGCGGACGGATCCAACTATCTGACACATATCCATCATCGCCAAACACCTATGAACATCCTGCAAGGGAAGGCTGATGCAGGCGTTACCTGGGCTTCTGAAGTCAAATTTCAAGAGAAGATAGGCAATCCTATTGCCGGAGTGGCAATTCCTGCCAATCAGAACGCAACTGCGATCTATGCGGCTGGCGTGATGCGCAATGCCCCGCATGCAGGTGCGGCACGCGCCTGGGTCGCGTATCTCACAACTCCGGAAGCGCAAGCGGCGTATCGCGAGTATGGATTCAAGTCCGTCCCGAAGAACGAGAAATAGCAGGGAGATGGAGTAAGCAAGGACCTACTCCCGCGCGGAGGCCCATAGGGAAAGAGCAATCGTTGCTGCCCAAAATTACAGTAGTTTTCTTCTTTCTTTCCGTCCTCCTCTCAACATAGAATTCAAAGTTGTTCTTCTGAATCGTCGAGAGAGCCATCACTATGGACAAGCGGCATCAAGCGCAGATACTTTGCAGCATCTTCTTCTTATCGACTATCGGCCATTCGACTGCTCAAACTACGGTGCTGGCTTCCACCCCGCCGATGGGATGGAGCACATGGAACCATTTTCATCATGACATTTCCGATGCGGTTGTACGTGCCCAAGCCGATGCCATGGTATCCACAGGCATGCGCGACGCTGGTTACGTGTATGTGAATATCGATGGTGGCTGGGAAGGTTATAGAGATGCTGCTGGCGTGCTCCATCCTAACAGTAATTTTCCTGATATGAAGGGGCTTGCCGACTATATCCACTCCAAAGGGCTGAAGTTCGGCCTTTACACGGGGCCCGGGCCGAAAACCTGCGCAGGGGCCGTTGCAAGTTACGGACATGAAGCGCAGGACGCAAAGATGTTTGCCGATTGGGGAGTCGATTACTTGAAGTACGACTTATGCAGCTTTCGAGAGATCATGAAGCGCGACTCTGGCGGCAATGTACAGAAGCCCGACGCCATCATGCAGGCTGCTTATGAAAAAATGCATCGGGACTTGCTCAGTACGGGCCGACCTATCGTCTACAGCATGTGCCAGTATGGCTGGGGAAAAGTATGGACGTGGGGGGCACAGGTTGGTGGGAATATGTGGCGGACCACCGGTGATATCAGCGACAACTATGGCAGGATGACTTCCATCGGTTTTCGCGAGGCGGGCCTTTCTATCTACGCAGGCCCAGGCCACTGGAATGATCCCGACATTCTGGAAGTGGGCAATGGCGGGATGACGACCGACGAATATCGCACGCACATGAGCCTTTGGGCCATCCTTGCCGCACCGCTGATTGCAGGCAATGATCTAAGCAAGATGACCCCGGAAACTAAAAGCATCCTGATGAACAGGGAAGTGATTGCGGTCGATCAGGACCCGCTGGGAAAACAAGGGGATCGCGCATACGCGACCGGCCCCCTGGAAGTGTGGACGAAGCCATTGCAGGGCGGCGCAGTTGCTGTGGGTCTGTTCAATCGGACAAGCGCTCCCGCCGATATGACCTTGCGCCTGGCGGACATCGGTTGGTACGGAAGCGCAACCGCCCGTGATTTGTGGAGTCATAAGAGCATTGGCGTGTTGAGCCATAACTACACGGTAGTCGTGCCAAAACACGGAGTGGTAATGTTGCGTTTAAGCAAGCCGACCCCATAGCACGCGCCACCGGAGACTCTACATCACAATGCGATATTCGATCGTTTCGCCATTTACTGGGGAGTTTCTCGGCACTCTTGTACTGATTCTGCTGGGAAACGGTGTAGTGGCGGCTGTCAATCTTAAGCGCTCGAAAGGTGAGGGTGGCGGATGGATTTCCATTACAACCGGCTGGGGAATTGCCGTCTTTGCTGGGGTGATGACGGCCCGCGCCTGGGGCAGTCTGGACGCAAATTTGAACCCGGCCATCACGCTTTCTCTGGCAATTCTTGCAGGAGACTATAGTCGGCTGCCTGTTTATGTTCCCGCGCAGATTCTTGGCGCTATGGCGGGAGCACTGCTGGTGTGGCTCGCGTATCTGCCGCATTGGAAGCTGACGGACGATGCCGATGCGAAACATGCTTGTTTCTGCACTGCGCCCGCGGTACGGAACTATCCAGCGAATTTTCTAACAGAGTGTATTGGCACCGCGCTTCTGGTGCTGCTGGTTGCCGCACTCATTTCCAGGCTCGGCGTACCGCGCGGCATGCCAGATGGATTGGGGCCGCTTCTGGTTGGCTATATCGTTTGGGGAATAGGACTGTCTTTGGGAGGTCCAACTGGCTACGCCATCAACCCCGCGCGCGACTTTGGCCCGCGTATCATGCACAGCGTGCTGCCAATTGCGGGCAAGCGGAATTCCGACTGGCCCTATGCCTGGGTCCCCGTGCTGGGGCCGCTCACAGGCGCAGCCCTGGCCGCTGGGATGGTTCGATACTTCGGAGCGATATAGGCAGAAGGCCCGCGCGCTTTTGAAAATGTCTAGTCAGAGCCTGTTATGAACTTGACGCGAATAAGTCTTTTGTAATCAGAGTGCGTTCATGGCAAAATACGCGCAAAATTGGCCTCCATCTGAGAACGCATCATTATCGAGAAGGAACTACAAAATGTGGACAAAACCCGCACTGCTCTCTTAATCGTGACTTGCAAGGCCATCTTCCAAGTAAGAAAGCGGTCCCACCAAAAGCGCCATTGGAGCCACAAATAATAAGCTGCCCGGTCTGAGAAATGCCTTCCATGTCCCCATGTCTGCCATTGGCTCGGCCCTGTTCGTGATTGATGCTTTTCCGCAAAGTGCTCGTTGACAATAGCCACTGGATGCAATTTTGATAGGACTACTATGATGCGGCTGGGCCTCCAATCCCACTACAATAGAACGATGGAACCACTTGTTATAGCCGGAAGAGCTTTTCAGTCGCGGCTGATCGTTGGCACTGGGAAGTACAAAGACGGCGCGGAGACTCGGCTGGCGATTGAGGCCTCTGGCGCGGAGATCGTCACGGTCGCGGTGCGGCGGGTGAATCTGGATCGCAGCAAAGAAAGCCTGCTCGACTTTATCGATCCGCAGCGTTACTTTCTGCTGCCGAATACCGCCGGATGCTACACCGCGGAGGAAGCCATTCGCGCCGCCCGGCTGGGCCGCGAAGTTGGCCTGTCCGACTGGGTCAAGATTGAGGTCATCGGCGACCAACGCACGCTGTATCCTGACGTTCTGGCTACCGTGGAAGCGACCCGCATGTTAGTAAAGGAAGGCTTTATAGTTCTTCCCTATACATCTGATGACATTGTAGTTGCGCGACGACTGATTGACGCTGGAGCGGCGGCGGTGATGCCGCTGGGTGCTCCGATAGGCAGCGGGCTTGGCATTCAGAACGTGGCGAATTTGCGCATTCTTCGCGAACTGATTACTGAGGTCCCATTGATTGTGGATGCGGGCGTGGGCACGGCTTCCGATGCGGCGCTTGCGATGGAACTGGGGGCCGACGCAGTGCTGATGAATTCCGGCATTGCCATGGCCGACAACCCGGTCCTGATGGCGGAAGCGATGCAACACGCTGTGCTGGCCGGTCGGCAGGCATACTGCGCTGGCCGTATGCCGCGCAAACTTTACGCTACTGCCTCCTCTCCGATGGAAGGGATTTCTCGCTAAACGCGGTCGAAATTGAGCAACTGACACACGGCACGCAAAGGAAAAACGATGCGAGTGTTCGGGATCGACTGCGGCACGGAGTGGACCGGCTATGGCGTGGTCGAAAGCGATGCTCAGGGCGAGCTTAAGCAGCTTGCTCACGGCGCCATTCATCTTCTCAAGCGAGACACCCTCCCGCATCGCCTGACGATTGTGTTCCACGGACTCATCGAGTTGATGCAGAAGCATGGCCCGGACGTGGTCGCTGTGGAAGAAGTCTTTCATGCGGCGAATTCAAAAACAGCGCTGAAACTGGGACAGGTGCGAGGGGTCGCGCTGCTGGCTGCGGCGACCTGCAACCTGCCCATTGCGGAGTATGCGCCGCTGGCGGTCAAGTCCGCAGTTTGCGGCTATGGAATGGCAGATAAGCAGCAGGTGCAATTCATGGTCACCCGGCTGCTGCATCTTCCTGCACCGCCGCAGACGCTGGATGCCTCGGATGCACTGGCAATTGCGATCTGTCACATCCACCACGCCCAGACCAGGCTGGCGCAGGGAGCGACAGCGAAGAGTTTTGATCCGCTGCAAAAAAAACCATGAAAGCCATAAACGAAAGCGCACGAATCGTGGTCAAATAAGGTTGCTAGGAGTACGCCATGCGGAAAATCCAGTGTGGAACGATGTATCTGCAGGACAGAACGTCCAGCCATCCTGCTGGGAATTTTGACTTTCTTCATCCAGTAGCAAAATTTATGGTGCTTGCAGTGGCTTGCGCGGGACTGGGGATTGCGCAACGATCTTATGCACAGACTGCTACCGCAACGAACGGCACGTCTTCGACTGACAACGCCGGCATGGCCCCGGCAGAGGCTGGTCCCGCTCAAAGTACACCGGCGGCCTCGCAATCCAATCCTGGCCAGGCTCCTGTTGCAGCCATACGCGCCGTCCGTTTGAGCGATGTCGAAGGCACGGTACAGATTTTGCGTGGCGACAAGACGCAGTTTCCACAGGCCGTAATGAATATGCCGATTATGCAGGGTTCCACCATCAACACGGGTGCGGACGGCAGGGCGGAGATTGAGTTTGAAGATGGTAGCGTGACTCGGATCACTCCGAACAGTTCGCTGATCGTCAGTAAGCTTGCAACCGATCCGGATGGATCGCTGGATACGGCGCTGGAACAGCCTTCAGGGTTGATCTACTATGAACTTCGCAGCGATCCCCAGACATTGTATAAGGTCAAATTTGCCAACGCCACGGCTGCGCCGACGGCAAACGCTACATTTCGCGTCACCATTGGCGCGACGCCGCGGGAACTGGCGGTGATCGACGGAAGCGTGCAGGTGCAGGGCGCATCCAACGACTACATGGCGGAAGTGCATCAGGGACAGACCATATACTTTCAACCTTCGGCAACTTCAAAGTATACGGTTGCCGACGGAATTATTCCCAACGGTTTCGACCAGTGGAACGATCAACGCGACGAAGAAGCCGCCAAGGAAGCGCAGAACCAGACCCCGGCGCGGACGCAGCAAGGTGGTGGCGGCGCGCCGATGGGCAGCCTGATCGGTTACGGCTGGAGCGCCCTGGACAACTATGGTAGCTGGTACCCCATGCCGGGATATGGAATGGTCTGGCAGCCGGGAGGTATCGGACCGGGTTTTGACCCTTATGGCTACGGCATGTGGGCCAATATGGGCATGGGTATGGGAGCTGGCTGGATTTCAGGATATCCGTGGGGATGGCTGCCGTTTCATTACGGCATGTGGTCTTACATCGGCGGCTTTGGATGGGGATGGATGCCCGGCGCATACGGCTTCGGCGGCATGGGCTATGGATATGGTGGCTACGGTGGATATGGCGGCTACGGTGGATATGGCGGCTACGGTGGATATGGCGGTTATGGCGGCTACGGATATGCCAATGTTTATGGTGGTCCCGCTGGCTATCGTGCTCCCGCTCCCCCGAATGCCTTTCAGACGGCAGCGAAAGGAGGCCAACCTGCACATAACATCGTGCGTGTAGGCACTCCAGCCGCTACCACGGTGCGTATGTCGGCTGCGATGAATACTACACGCGGCGGCCAGATCGGCCGTGCAATCAACTTCAACGGTTCCAGGATTGCGCCGCTGAGTTCTGTGATGACTGGCGTGCATGTACCGGTCCACAACGCAGCACTTTATAACAATTACCCTGCGCATGCGTTTCCAGGAGGAATTCGTTCCGCAGTGATGGCCAGAAGCACAATGCCGGGGCGGCCCGGCGGTCTGCAAGGCGTCCACGGTACTGGAATGCGAAGCGGGGCGCGCATCGGGAGCATACAGTCCCGGACTGGCGGCTCGCAGGGTACGATGCGCGGCCCCTACGGAGCTGCTGGGGCAATCCGTGCTGGGTCTTTTAACGTTGCGCGGAGCGGCGGATTTCAGGGCCATGCATTCGGCAGCGCAGATCGAGGGACCTTTGGCAATCGCGGCGCATTTGGTCAACACACATCGTTCGGCTCTCATGGCGCCTTCGGCGGAGCACACTCTTCCTTCCACAGCAGTGGTGGTGGCTTTAACAGCAGTGGTGGTGGCTTTAACAGCAGTGGTGGTGGCTTTCATGGCGGTGGAGGTGGAGGATTTCATGGTGGTGGCGGCGGTGGCGGACATGGTGGTGGCGGTGGCCACGGTGGCGGACACTAATGCGGCGGATATTTAGTTCGTCGATCGTAATTTTGTGAAAAGGACAAAGGCTGGTGAGGCGACTTGCTGGCCTTTGTCCTTTCTGCTTATATCTTGGAGCATGGTTTCCGGCAAGCAGCCCCATTTTGTTTTTATGATGATTTTCTGTCGTGATCGAAGACCATATTGTGTTCTTATTGCGTCGGAGTATAATTCGACATTCTCCAGGAGTCTCTAATATTTTCGTTTGAATCTTCGGAGAAATAGACGCGGTCCAACCATAAAAGCCTGATGGAGGTATGTCATGAAGGCGCGTGACAAACGAATTGTTTTTCTGTGTCTGGCGACGACCCTGGTATTGCTGGCAGGATGCGACAGGCACCAGAAGTCTGAGCAATACTTTCTGATTGCAACCAATATCGATCTGCCTTATTGGCAGACTGCCAGCGATGGGCTGGAGAGGGCTGCGCAGCAATATGGCGTGACTGCGGAGATGGATGGACCTTCCACGTTCGATCCACAGGGTGAGGTGCAGGCATTTCGGTCCGCGGTTGCGAAGAAGCCCGCGGGAATTTTGGTGTCTGTTGCGGACGCGAACCTGATGACGCCTGAAATTGATTCCGCCGTTGCGGCGGGTATTCCCGTCATTACGATCGACTCCGATGCTCCGATGAGCCATCGCCTGTATTTTATTGGGACCAACAATCTACAAGCGGGCCGAATGGGTGGAGAGCGCGTGGCGCGCCAGCTCAACGGTAAAGGGAATGTGGTCTTCTTCTCCATGCCGGGGCAGCCTAACCTGGATGAGCGTTTGAAGGGCTACGAAGATGCCTTCTCAAAATATCCCGGCATCAACATCGTCGAAATCTTCGATATGAAGGGCAATTCCGGCACAGCGATGGACAAGGCGCAGGAATATCTAGCCCGGACTGGGAAGAACAAGGTAGATGGGTTCATTTGTCTGGAAGCCTCTGCGGGAAAAGATGTGGCGGAGGCCTTTCGACGCAGCAACGCGACCGGACGGGTCCTGGTGGCGATGGACGTGGATCAGGCCACGCTGGATCTGGTGAAACAGGGGGTCATCGATTCCACCATCTCGCAGAAGCCATACACCATGGCGCTCTATGGGTTGAAGGCGCTCGATGATGTGCATCATTATCCGGTGAAGGCGATGACCATCAATTATCGCCTCGATCCATTTTCGCCATTTCCCACTTTTGTCGATACTGGTGTTTCTTTGGTCGACAGAACCAACGTCGACAATGTCCTTGCACACATGAAATCGAAGTAGGACCGAGCAGGTCTGCTGTTGGCCTCCAACACGATTCCTGACTGTGCCTCATGGTGTTGCATGAGGCACAATCAGCATGAGGCACAAAGTTTGCGATAGAGCTGCGCCATCGCTTCCAAAGAGACCGCTTCAGCACGAATGGATGGGCTTAGGCCCATAGCTTCGATCTTAGCCAACACAGTTGCTGATTTAGAAATTTCCACGCCAGGTGTTGGGATTCCTTTCAAATTGTTGACCAGCGTCTTTCGCTTTTGATGGAAGCACATCTGTAGAAATCGCATGAATCCATTGCGTTCGACCTGGAGTTCTTCGAATCTTGGACGCATCTCCAGACGCACAACTGCCGAATGGACTTTCGGCGGCGGGGTGAAGGCTTCAGGCGGCAAGACAAAAAGTTTCTCGACCCGAGCGTGCATCTGCGCTGTTGCGGAGAGCACTCCATAGTCGCTGTTGCCGCACTTTGCGGCGATACGGTCGGCCACCTCCTCCTGCACCATCACCACGGCCCGGGCGATGGAGTTGGCCTGTGCGAAGAGATGCAGCAAAATGTTGGATGTAATGTAGTAAGGCAGATTGCCGACGACCACCAGCGGCCCGTGTTGGGTTGATCCATGGATTTCTTCCAGCTTCGCCAGATCAAGCTCCAGAATGTCTCCTTGATGGATGCGGACATGTTCGGCGTGCTTCCATGCTTCAGCGAGCCGTGGCGCAAGGGCGCGATCCAGTTCGACCGCAATCAGGCGGTACGCGCGCGTGGCAAGCAGGTCGGTGAGCGCGCCGCGGCCCGGTCCGATCTCCAGCACCGTACTGGTCGAGATGTCGCCAAGCGCTTCCACGATCCGCAGGCGGGCACTGGAGTCGGTAAGAAAATTCTGGCCGAGCTTAGGTTTTTTCTTGGACATGGTTGAGAGAGAATGACAATGTTTGCCGCATGTATGGGCTGCGACTAGAATAACGCTTCGAGCTGAGTGCAGTCGTTCTGCGACGGGTGCCCCACCTTCGCGCAGCTAAGGTGGGAAGTATTACAGAACGGCGCATGATTGCCGCAAGACATACAGGAGAAGGCCATTGCGAGTAGGACTGATGACACGCGAGTATCCGCCGAACGTCTACGGCGGCGCAGGGGTCCATGTCGAATACCTGGCCCGCGAGCTTGCGAAGAAGATTGAAGTCGAGGTCCATTGCTGGGGCGACCAAAAGCTCGACGAAGGCAACCTGCATGTGCGTGGCGCGGAACCATGGGCGCTGCTCGCGGAAGGACAGGAAAAATTCAACACCGCGCTTGCGACGATGAGCCTGAATCTGGCGCAGGTCAAGTCGCTGGCCGCGATCGACGTTGTACATACGCATACGTGGTATGTTTCGATGGCTGGATTTCTCGCCAAAAAACTCTTCAATGTTCCCTTTGTCCTGACCACGCACAGCCTGGAACCGCTGCGCGCGTGGAAGGCGGAGCAGCTCGGCAGCGGCTATGCGATGAGTTCGTGGATGGAGCGTACAGCCATCCTCGATGCGGACGCGGTGATTGCGGTCTCGCATGGGACCAAGGCCGACATTTTGCGCGCATACCCGGAAGTAGCGCCGGAAAAAATTCACGTCATCTACAACGGCATCGACCTGGTGGAGTATGAGAAGACCAGCGACAACACTGCATTGACAAAATATGGCGTTGACCCGGCGATGCCGTATGTTTTGTTCGTTGGGCGTATCACGCGGCAGAAGGGCGTGACGCATCTGGTGGAGGCGATCCAATATCTGCCGCCCAACATGCAGGTCGTATTGTGCGCGGGCGCGCCGGACACACAGGAGATCGCCACCGAGATGCGCCAGAAAGTCGAGGAGGCGCGCCACGTCAATCGGCATGTGGTGTGGATCGAGAAGATGGTGACGAAGGCCGAGGCCATCCAACTTTACAGTCATGCTCGCGTTTTCTGCTGCCCGTCTGTGTATGAGCCGTTCGGCATCATCAATCTGGAGGCGATGGCGTGCCGTGCTCCTGTGGTCGCGAGTGCAACGGGGGGCATTCTGGAAGTTGTCGTCGATGGCGAGACCGGCTATCTGGTGCCCTTCGATCCTGATCCGGTGACAGGATTCCCGGCGAGACCGGAACAGTTTGCGCGTGATCTTGCAGCGAAGATTTCTGAACTGTTGGCTCATCCCAAAAAATGCAGGCGGTTCGGCGAAGCAGGCCGCAAACGCGTGGAGGAAAAGTTTGCCTGGACTGCAATTGCCGATCAGACGATTGCTCTTTATCGCAGATTGATTGAATCGCGGGGGGTATGAGTACGCTCATAACAAGACAAAATCAAAATTTTGGTTCTTTACAAATAGTAAAAATGGTAATAACATGATTTACGAGGTAAATAATGATGCACGCAACTACCTATGTGAAGGACGACTTGAAAGTGGCCGATGAGCTGTTTCTGATCGTTGCGCTATTACAGAAAGAAAACCCAGAGAAGCCAGCATTTGCCGTAAAAGAAATTCTAGAGCGCGCACTCCAGGAACATATAGCTGGAGAAATTCGTCCGGGTCTGGCAGCACACGCGTATAAGCATGCAGTGGCAAATGTCGAGCCAAACCCGGGAAAATACAAGATCCTATATAAGACGCCAGAGGGGAAGTTGCGACTATTGCGCGCCGGCGATGATGTCCATCCTGAGCGAACGGGAAAGATATGGCCGAACCCGGATGAGGTCCCTGAGCGCTATCGCCCTTTGATCGCCTGGGCACAAAAGCAATATGGGCAGCAGAAGGCCCAGTCTAGCCGGTGGCTGGAAGGTATTTTTCAGATGCGCGGCCTTGGCAAAAAAATATGGGCCGGTCAGGACGCCGACGCTTATGTCGATCAGCTTCGCAAGGATTGGCAATGAGCAAAATATTTTTTGATACCAATCTGTTTATATATCTGCTGGAAGATGCTGGCGAGCGTGGAAAGCGAGTGGAAGCGATGGTCGAGAGGATTTCAGAGCGTCGCGACCATCTATTGACGTCTACCTTCACGCTGGCCGAGGTGTTGGTAAAACCGCTCGCTGTTGGCGATTTGGCCTGGGCGGACAAATATGAGAAATTGTTGAACACACCGGGCGTTTCACTTCTGCCTTTCGACAGGGGATCAGCCCGTCTATACGCGGGAATTCGACAGGACAAAAGCATCAAGCCGCCGGATGCAATCCAATTGTCCTGCGCGGCGCACGCAGGCTGCGATCTCTTCATCACGAATGACGAACGTCTCAGCAAGAAGATTGTTCCGGGCATTCACTTCATCACATCTCTTACTAGGGCGTTTGTCTGAATTCATGTTTGGTTTTTCTGCCTCTTACGCATCCAGACATACATCGGCAGCCCCAGCGCGATGACGAACAGGCCGCCGAGAGAATTCCGTAGATTGCTCTGCAAAATGTAGCCGATCACGAGCGCGGCAGCGCCGATAAACGCCGCAGGCAGCCACGGATAGGCAGGGACGCGATACGGGCGCAGACGTTCCGGTTCGCGTTGGCGGAAGACGAACACTGTGGTTGCAGTGAGCAGGTAGAAGATCCATTCGGCCAGCAGCGCTAATTCAAACAGAGCCTGAAATTTTCCCACGAGAAGGAGCAGAACGGTGGACATTCCCGCCTGCACTCCCAGCGATACGGAAGGACTCTCAAAGCGTGGATGGATGTGGCCCATGGAGCGAAAAAATATTCCATCCCGCGCTGCGGCGAAGGGAATACGCGCGCCGGAAAGGATGGTCCCATTCAAGGAAACCAGAATGCTGACCGCCATGCCGATGGAGACTAGTCCCGCTCCCCATGCGCCGACCGCGAGACGCATCGCATCCGCCGCCGGACGCGGCGAATGCGCGATGACTGCCGCAGGCAGCAGGTATTGCACCGCTGCGTTGGTCGCCATGTAGAGCACGGCCACCAGCCCCACGCCGATGATCAGCGCCAGCGGAATGCTGCGCTCCGGTCGCTTGATTTCTCCGGCGACCATGTTGAGATCGTTCCAGCCGTCATAGGCCCACAGCGCCGCAATCATCGCGACAGTGAAGCCGGCCACGCCACCTTGGCCTCCGCTGAAGACAGTAGAAAAATTACTGCTGTGGCCTAGCGGGCTACTGAAGCAAAAAAATACAATTCCTGCGATCAGCGCCACTTTCAGCACGGTGAAGATGAGCTGAAATTCTCCAGCGCGGCGCAGGCCAAGATAGTTCAGTCCTGTGACCAGCCACGCGATGGCAATAGCGACGATCTGTCCCCATTCCAGCCGCAACGGATGCAGCAGAATGGGCGCGCTCAGCCAACGCAGCGCGGCAAATGTTCCGACGACGCGTACCACTCCGATGGCGCTGCTGGCGATCGATGCTGGCTTGGCCACGGAAAACCATGTCCACATGTAGAGGAACGAGGGAAGCTCCCCGTAGGCATCGCGCAGATAGACATACTCGCCGCCCGCAAAGGGACGCATCGCGGCCAGTTCTGCATAGGTCATCGCGCCGAACAGAGATAGCAGCCCGGCAGCGATCCACGCCAGATAGACCAGGCCCGATGAGCCAGCGGCGCGCATCATCTCCTGCGGAACAAGAAAAATGCCGCTGCCGATAATGGTGCCCGCGACGATGGCCGTCGCCTGCCACGGGCCAAGGACGCGCGGGAGGTCGGAACTATTTACTTCGTTATGCGGACGCGGATCGTTCAAGGTTGCAATCAGACTCGCATGAAGTGGGCTTTGCGGTCTACAGGATCACATCCAATTCTTGGTTTTAGGCCATGCTTTGGCGAGGGGCACATTCAATCCGCGGCAGAGGAATATGCTTCGATTCTCATACGGCATTGCTAGCGGGTCATTCGTGTGGGCCGCCACTTCGACGGACTGGAAGATCGTGGAAAGATGCTCATACGAATCGGAGCTATCGATGACGATCATCACCTGGCCGGTATAGCCGCGCGGTCCCCAAAAGAAATAGTTCTGATGTCCGCTGATCGCGTTCGGAAGGCCGTATTTCGGTCCAAAAATATCGATGGCACTGGCCTCGCCGTAGTTGCTGCCAAATATGGCAGTCTGGGCACGCTCCTGCGGGGGAAGCGAGTTGTAAACGCCCGCAACTTTGCCAACCATTTGCTGCCAGCCGAATCGGTCTGCATAAAACTGCGGCAGTGGACCGGTCGCAGCGGTCTCCGTCTTGCCGCTGGTCAAATGCATGACCTTTGTATAGCGAATCCATGTGTACGGCGGAAGCACGGGAATCGCCATGGGCAAAGTGATCGCTCCAAAGATGGAGAGAACGACGCACCAGGCAGGAAGCAGCCATGCAGTTTTGCGGGAAGCAGAAAATGCGGTTTGCCAAGCAAGTGCTCCAGCCGCAAACAATACGGGATAGATGGGCGCGACATAATAGTCTTTGGCGTAAAGGTGGATCATGATGGCGAGCAGCAGGATATAGGTCAAGCCAATCCAGCGAAAGACTCGCGCTTGCTTCGACACGAACAGCCAAAGCAGGCCGGGGAGCAGGAGGAAGACGCTGAACGGGTGCAGCATCAGGATTTGTTGCACGACGAATGCGACGGGGCCGAGTTTTACATTTTTGTGGCTATGGTTCACATTCTGGAGCCATTCCAGCGTCGGCCAATGGTGATGGATTTGCCACAACAGGTACGGCGACGGGAGCAGCACGATCAAGGCAACGGCCACGAGCGTCCAGCGGTTCCAGAGGATGCGACGCTGTGGGGTCAGCAGTAAACCGAACAACACTGCAACCAGAAAGAAGGCCATGGATGGCTTGTTGAGCAGCCCAAGTCCCCCGAGGAGTCCGAAAATAATCCACCAGCGAGGACTGGCCCCATGGGCCATCAGAATGACCGCGAGCATGCAGCCCATCCAGAAGACAGGCTCGAAGGCATTCATGGAAAGATAGCTGTCAATGCCGAGATAGACAGGCGCGATCAGCACGGCGATCATGGCCAGCACCTGCGCCATCCGCTTGCCTCCAAGCGACCATGCCAGCAGACCTGTCAAAAGAATTTTGACTGCTCCAGCGAGTGCCGCAAACAGGCGGAAGAGAGCGAGATCATGAAACCCGAAAAGCATCTCAGAGATCCGTGCTTGGAGTGCAACCATGGGCGCCTGATCGACAAACCCCCAGGCAAGATGCCGTCCGCACACGATGTAATACATTTCGTCGCGAAAGATGCCGTAGCCAAAGTGCTGCGCGATGATATTTCCGATGAACTCAACCGCAAGTTTGATTGCCGCAAAGAGCAAGCCAAGCTGCAATGCCTGCTTCCAGCCTTCTTGCCCGGCTGTGAGAGGGTGGTCCGGGAACTGTGTGGCAGGGAATTGTCGAGTTTGCTTGCGAGCAGTACTCCCGTCAGTCATAGGGCGGATTTACTCACAGTACGGTTAAATCATACGAAAGGTTCCCACTCGATAGAATCCGCTTTATTCGAGATGATCGGAAGAAGAACCTACACGCTGAAAATGGTCATGTATTGCCTCCGCAACTTTGCGCGGCACGACGGACTGGAGCGCTTCGAGAGAGGCCGCTTGTATGGCCCGCAGGCTGCCGAAGTGGGTAATGAGTCGAGTTCGGGTCTGCGCGCCTACTCCGGGAATTTTGAGCAGGTCCGAGTCGCGGTCACGCATCTCACGGCGCTTGCGATGGTAGCTGACTGCGAAGCGGTGCGACTCATCGCGAATGCGCTGGACCAAATGCAGGACCGGGGAGCGACGGTCGAGCACGATCGGCTCATCCTCCTGTCCATAGACGTAGATTACTTCCTCGCGCTTGGCGATGGAGGCCAGCGGCTGACTGGTAAAGCTTAGTTCCTCCAGCGCGGCTGCTGCGGCGTGCAACTGTCCCAGTCCGCCATCAATCAGAATTAGGCTGGGCATGGGCCTATTCTCTTCCTGCATGCGTCGATAGCGTCGCGCGACCACTTCGCGCATACTGGCAAAATCGTCCACCCCTTCGACCGTCTTCACCTGGAATTTGCGATACTCCGATTTGTTCATTGCGCCCTTTTCCCACACCACCATGGAGGCGACAGTCTCCGCGCCCTGGATGTGCGAGATATCGAAGCATTCGATTCGTTCCGGCGGTTCGGGCAGGTTCAGCGCGTCCTGCAAAGCGGATTGGATCGCTTCCATGCTGGGCTTCAACACGCGGAAGCGCTGGTCGTAAGACTGCTTGGCGTTTTGTCCGGCGAGGTCGAGCAGCGAACGTTTATCTCCACGCAATGGCACAGCAAGGTCAACTTTATGGCCGCTGCGATCACAGAGTAGCTCGCTCAACGCGGCACGGTCGGGAAAGTCAACCGGGACATAGATGCTGCGCGGTACGTAATGCTGATCGATGTAAAGTTGCTTCAACAGAGCGGAGAAAAATGCGGCAGGATAGAAGCCTTGGCTGGAGACAGTCTGCTCGGGAGTCTCTTCAGCCGCGAGTTGTTCTTCTGGAAACTCCGGCAGCTCTTCCCAGAAAAATTCGCGACGGTCCACAATGCGGCCATTGCGAATGTGAAAAAGGTTTACTGCCAACATCCCATTCTCATAGTGGAAGCCGAAGACGTCGGCATCGTCATCGGAGGCTACCGCCATGCGTTGTTTTTCCTGCAACTGGTCCAGCGTGACGATCAGGTCGCGATAGCGCCCGGCCAGTTCAAACTGCTCGGCAGCGGCGGCGGTCTGCATTCGCTGCTGGAGAGATTTTTCCAGCTCGGCTGCATGACCCTCCAGCATCAGGCGAACGTCGCGGACTGCCTCCGCGTAGAGGTCGGGCGTGGTAAGACCTTCGACGCACGGCCCCAGGCAGCGGTGAATATAAAACTGTAGGCAGGGCCGTGGATGATAGCGGGAGAGATCGACCTTGCAGCTCGGGACCAGAAATGTCCGGTGAATCAGATCGACGATGCGATACGCCAGATTGCCTGGGAAAAATGGGCCGTAGTAGAGGCTGCCATCCTTGCGAACGCGCCGGGTGACGATGACCTTGGGATAGCGGTCGCCCAGCGTCAGCTTGACGTAGGGATAGGTCTTGTCGTCCCGCAGAAGGATGTTGAAGCGGGGCTTGCGCTGTTTGATCAGATTATTTTCGAGCGCCAGCGCTTCGTGTTCATTGTCGACCAGGATGTACTCCAGATCGATGGCCTCGCGCATCAGGGAACCGGTCTTGGCATTGGCCTGCGCTGCCTCCAAAAAATAGGAGCGTACCCGCGAGCGCAGGTTCTTCGCCTTGCCGACGTAGATGACCACGCCGTCCGCATTGCGATAGAGGTATACCCCGGGGCCGGTGGGCAGCGTCCGAATTTTTTCGTGGAGATCCATGAGGAAAAGCGCAGAGGAAATAGAGTACGAACTTTAGTCTAGCGCCAGTGACGATCGGGAGTCAGGAACATACATGGCGTGTTTGTCGGTATGTAAAAAATGCCGGCGCGAAGTGTCATTACTACAAAAGTGTATGAGCTATTTTTTGTAAACAGTTGATTATAAACTAATTAGAAGAGAATCCTGCATTGGCTGATAAATTGCACTTATATATTATTTTATCCGAGTGAATCAATGTATCTTCCAAGGAGAAACGTAAGAATGAGAACCACAATATTAGGCACAAAGGTTCTTTTAACCGGGAGCGCAACAGTTTTGCTGATGATGTCCGCAGGGTGTGCGACGAAAAATTATGTCCGCAGCCAAACAACTCCTTTGATCCAGCATACGAATGAACTGGAAGACCAGACGGCGGCGAACCACCGGAATCTGGACGACGTGAACACCCGCGCGCAGCAGGGAATTCAGCAGGCGCAGACAGCTGCGACTACTGCTGACCAAAAGGCGCTAGCGGCTGGCCAGAGCGCCACGCAGGCACAGCAGTCAGCACAGGAAGCTTTGAATCACGCCGACTCGCTGGCCAGCGTTGTCAGCAACCTGGACACATACCATCAACTGGCGGATGCGCAGGTCCACTTTGCATTTAATAGCGCCACACTCACGTCGCAGGACAAAGAACAGCTTGATACCTTCGCCGGCCAACTAGGAAACACTAAGTCCTACATTCTAGAAATTACTGGCGGTACAGATTCCGTCGGAAACAAGGACTACAACTACCAGTTGAGCGAGCGCCGCGCGGAGACAGTCGCCCAATATCTGGCTACGAAGTACAACGTTGCTCCGCATAAGTTCTATCTGATTGGAATTGGCAAAGACGTTGAGGTGGCCAGCAACAAGAGTGCAAAGGGGCGCGCCGAAAACCGTCGAGTAGAGGTTCAACTGCTCTCCAATACACCGCAGGCAGGAAATTCACAGCCAGCGGCCCAGCAAGGCGCCATGAATCGGAATCCACAGGGATGACTGGACAAACTTCAGCACAGGCAGCCATGCCAGCAAGCACGCAGCCCCAGATGTAAGAATTGTTAATCGATACATACGAAAGGCCCGGAGATTTTTTGCTCCGGGCCTTCTGGTTTTGGGATTTGATGCGGGCATCTACATCTACGGTTTTGGATGCTGATACAGGATGGGATTCAATTCGGGATCGTTGTACATCTTTAGTTGGCGATAGAGGCGGAAGCGACGTTCGCCAACCATTACTTGCTGCCAAAATAAATCTAAACAGGAAACTAAATCTTCGCGCTGCGATTCCAGGATCATCAAACGTTCGCGGTTTCGTTCCCGATGACCGCGTGGAGCGTTCGTACGCTCTATTTCTTCTACAGTGTGATAGTGTTTCAGGCTCAGAATTGAAAGCCGATCCAGCATTAAACCTGGTGTTTCCGAGTGCAACTCGGCCTTTGGGTTGGGCAAATCCTGCGGGGCCAGTTCCTGCAGCAATAAAGCATCGCACTGTTCCATCTGATCGTTACGACGTTGATTGATACGATCGATGCTGCGTTTGGCTGCTGCGATGGTAGAGTCATCGGCGCGGATATCCCGAGCTTTATCTTCCTCATGCCAGAGCTCAAAATTTGCCCGATGCAACAACATGACGGCAGCGTCAAATGGATCAGCCGGGGCTGCATGGCTCGCGCTGGGGACAGCCACGCGGTGCCATTGCGCGGTCCATGCATCGTAAAGCGCGACAGTGCGCGCCGCATCGACTTTGTAGCCGGAAACCATAACGATCATCATACTCATTGCAGAATTGCTTCCGATAGAGATTTTTAGGTTGCAACGACTCGCAACATAAATCGCTTCTTTCTGGTGCAATTGCGGCGCTATACTGTCGGCCATATGACAATGAACGAAGATCGTGGCGAGATCGTCCTATGCATTTCCACGTATGAAAAAGGCCAGGCGCTACTCCGAGAACTGGCGCATCTAGGCTGCCGCGTTGTTTTACTGACTGTGGACAGTCTGTCCAATGCAGACTGGCCGCGCGATGTCCTGCACGAACTGCACACCATGCCCAGCGGAATGACGCAGGAACAGGTCACGAACACGGTCGCTTATCTGGCCCGCTCGCGCAAATTTGTCCGCATCCTCGCTCTCGATGAGTTCGATATGGGAACAGCGGCAGCATTGAGAGAGCATTTGCGGGTCCCCGGAATGGGACTGACCACGACGCGCTATTTTCGCGACAAGCTTGCAATGCGGATGAAGGCGGTCCATCTTGGGGTGCGTGTACCGGAGTTTACTTCGGTCGTGAATTACGACGATCTGCGCGCATACATGGAAAGAGTTTCAGCGCCTTGGTTGCTGAAGCCGCGTAGTGAGGCGTCAGCCGTTGGCATTCAAAAATTGCACGAGCCCGAGCAGGTGTGGCGCGCTTTAGATCAATTGGGCGATCGACAAAGCTGTTTTCTGCTGGAACAGTTTGTTCCCGGAGACATTTTTCATGTGGATGGAATCACGGTGGATGGAAAGGTGGTCTTCGCCGCCGTGCATCAATACGGCAAACCGCCCATGCAAGTGATGCATGAAGGCGGGGTTTTTACGACTCGCGCTGTGCTCCGCGGGGGCAGCGAAGACCGTGAGTTGAAGAAGATCGACGCTACTCTCATTCCGGCGTTGGGGCTGGTGCGCGGCGTCACCCATACGGAATTTATCCGCTCCCATGAGACTGGAGAATTTTATTTTCTGGAGACGGCTGCGCGAGTGGGTGGGGCATTCATTGCCGAGGTGATCGAGCACACGTATGGCATCAATCCATGGGTGGAGTGGGCGCGGCTGGAAGTGGCTGCAATGCGCGGCCAGCCCTACGAACTGCCGCCAATGCGCGAGGACTATGCGGGCAGTGTGCTGTGCCTGGCGCGCGTTCCAGAGCCGGATACGTCGCATTACGATGCGACGGAGATCGTATACCGCATGCAGAAGTATCACCATGCCGGTTTGATCGTTCGCTCGCGCAATGCCGGACGTGTGGAGGAATTGCTTGAGGATTACAGCCAGAGATTTCTGGAGGAGTTTTGCTCTTCGGAGCCAGTGCCGGACAAGCCCACGGCGTGATCCTATCGCTGTCGTACAGTGGCGATGCGGGGAGCAGCAATTGCTAATACGCAGGTAGAAGAAAATGGGCATCGCCTCCGGCGGAAGCCTGCCGATGACGATGCCACCTTAAGTTAGAGCTAGATTTATGGCCGGTCCGCCTTGGCGGGAGTAATGGCCGCGAACAACCCTTCCTTCGCCTGATTGTGGCCGCCAGAAGTGATGTAGAGTGTGTCGGGATCGGAACCATTCACTCCGTTGCCGAACATCAAGGTCCACAAAAAGCCCTCTTCGATGATCTTATGGTTTGAGTCACGCATCAGTCCGGCAAACGTGTCGCGTCCGTGATCGCCCTGGTCTTCGGCATCTTTGCTGGGTATCATGCGATACGCGAGAATGTGGCCGTTGCCAAAGTTGCCAACCAGAAGATCATTGCTGAATTTGCCAAAGTGATTCGGAGCCATGACCATGCCCCACGGCGCATCAAGTTGTCCCTCCTTCGCTAAAACCTTAATAAATTTGCCTTGTGGAGTGAAGACTGCGATCGCGCCCAAATTCATATGGATAATAGGCAGCCCGCCGGTTGCGGGCATGGCGGCGTAGGCTACGTACATCATTCCGTTTATATTGGCGATGTTGTACGGTTTCCAGATTCTGCCGCGAGGTAATTCCGGCAGGTTGTTGTCAGCATCGGAAGAATTCCATTGCAGACCCGTGGCAGGCTTAAAGGAAGTGTCATAGACCTCCACGCCGCCCATAGGAGTAAAGTTAGTCGCGTATAAATATGTTTTGCTTCCCACCATCCCCAGCGCCAGACCGGTGTAAATCGCTCCCGCGCTGTGGTTATCGACGGCGATCACCGCGTTTTTCAAGCCTCCCGTGCTGCCCGGATTCCATCCGGAAATTGTGCCATTAAGATTGGCGAAAATAAAGAACGACGGGACCATCATCCCCATCCCCATCGCGCTCGGAATCTCGAAATCGGTGCTGGATTTGTTGAAGGTGTTGAAAACGACGCCCGTCGGGCCATTCGGACCGCCCATTTCTGTCGGAATGTTGACCGTCAGCAATGCGCCCTTTCCTTTTTCCACGTCATCGATGGTGTAAACGCTGGCGGTGTTCGTTGTTTGATTGGAGGTCCACGTTGGAGACGTAGGCCCTTCTACCATTCCCCACGGGTTCACTAGATTGGGATCGGTCACTTTTGCGGGAGTATATCCATTGGAGACCAGATTGGTCTGCAGGTATTTATTTTCCCCTTGTTGAGGTTGGGCGTTAAGTCGGGGCGATGAGAACAGGACTGCGGTCACAGCAACTGTCATGACCGCGTATACGAAATCGCGGTTGAAGTGTTTGCGCATCATGGTGAGATGCCTCCTGACTTTGAATTGGGTAGAAATGGACAAGCGAGAAATAGAAAAACGTGTGGTTGGATGCAGAATTGAATTTTGGGTTGCCTGGATAGAACTGTTTTTGTTTACGCCAATTCATCAAAGTCGAGTCTGATGCAAACAGGACAAAGTTCGCCTTAAATTCGCCTAAAAAATTAACCTGGCTGGTTTGAATTAGCATCATGAATGGCCTATCGCCGCAATTTTTATATGACTCCATCGAGCTGGCAACAAGTTCCGCATCGCCGTTATAATCCTCTGCGCCGCCAATGGGTGCTGGTCTCGCCGCATCGCACACAGCGTCCGTGGCAGGGCGAAGTCGCCAAAAACGCAGTAAACACGGCAATACACTACGACCCCACTTGCTATCTATGCCCCGGAAATACGCGCGCGGGCGGCCATCGAAATCCCAAGTATGACGGCATTTTTATTTTTGACAACGATTACGCTGCGCTGTTGCCGGATGTACCTGAATTTTCGGACATACAGGACATTCCGCACGACGATATATTGCGCGCCGAGCTCGAGCGTGGAACCTGCCGGGTAGTGTGTTTTCATCCAGACCACGATTTGACGCTGGCGCGGATGCACCCGCAGGACATCCAGCGTGTGGTGGAAGCGTGGACTGCGCAAACCGCGGAGCTGGGCCAGCAGGCTGAAGTGAACTATGTGCAGATCTTTGAGAATCGCGGCGCCATGATGGGGGCCAGCAATCCTCATCCGCATTGCCAGGTATGGGCCATTGAGCATATTCCAGATGAACCCCAGGCCGAACTGCTCGCGCAACAGGAGTATCGCAGCGCGCATGGTAGTTGTTTACTCTGCGATTATCTCAAGCGAGAGGTTCAGCTAGCGCAGCGCATCGTTTGCGAGAACGATGAGTTTATCGCGCTGGTTCCTTTCTGGGCGGTGTGGCCGTTTGAGGCGATGGTATTGGCCCGTCGTCACGTGGGCACATTGATAGAAATGGACCAAGCTCAGAAGGCTGCCTTCGCGGACGTTCTGAAACAATTGACGACGCGCTATGACAATTTATTTGAGACCAGCTTCCCTTACACCATGGGCCTGCACCAGAGCCCGACGGACAAGCAGCCTCACCCCGAGTGGCACTTCCACGCTCATTTTTATCCGCCACTTCTGCGTTCCGCGACGGTGCGAAAGTTTATGGTCGGGTTTGAAATGCTGGGCATGCCGCAACGAGATATAACTCCGGAGAGCGCGGCGGAGCGGCTGCGCGAGCAGTGCGCCATCCACTACACGTTAAAAAGCTAGCAGCATCGATATAGAAAAGGAAAACGCACTTGAGTCTTGCATTGAATGGCCAGCCGCTCACACTCGAAGAGTTGGCGGCAGTTGCTTATAAAAATCTACCTGTGGTGTTGCATGGTGAGGCACGGCGGCGGATGGAGAAGTCGCGCGCGGTGGTGGAGCGGTTGCTCGCTGATGGGGCCACGGTCTATGGCATCAATACGGGTTTCGGTAAGCTGTCGGATGTCAGCGTGCCGCCGGACCAGTTGGTTGATCTACAGATCAATCTCGTACGAAGCCACGCCTGCGGAATAGGCGAGTCGCTGGCCGAGCCGGAGATTCGCGCCATGCTTCTGCTGCGGGCCAATGTGCTGGCGAAGGGTACCAGTGGGACCCGCGTTCTGGTCGCGGAACATCTGCTGGCGATGCTGGATAAAAGTGTGCATCCCGTCATTCCAGCCAGAGGTTCGGTGGGCGCCAGCGGCGATCTTGCTCCTTTGGCACATCTGGCTTTGGCATTGATCGGCGAAGGCGATGCGTTCTACCAGGGCAAGCGCATGTTCGCCAGGGACGCGCTGGCCGCAGCGGGACTCACGCCGCTGGCCTTGGCCGCCAAGGAAGGCTTGGCATTACTGAACGGCACGCAGGCCATGTCCGCTATGGGAGGACTGTCATTGCTGCGGGCCGAGCGCGTCGCGCGCCTGGCGGACCTTGCTGGCGCGATGACACTGGAGGCGTTGAAGGGAACTCCGGTCGCATTCGACGCGCGCATTCACGCTGCGCGCCCACATCCGGGACAGATGGAAGTGGCGCGTCATCTGCGTTCGCTGCTGGAGCAGAGTGAGATTCGCGAATCGCACCGAGAGCACGATCCGCGAGTGCAGGATGCCTACTGCCTGCGATGTATGCCGCAGGTACATGGGGCAGTGTTGGACGGGCTGGCGCACGGGCGTCGCGTGCTGGAAATTGAAATGGGTTCCGCGACGGACAATCCTCTGGTGTTTGTCGCAGAGAATTCAGGAGCAGAAGCTACCGCAGACGAAATTCTTTCCGGCGGAAATTTTCATGGCGCTCCGCTGGCCCATGCGTTCGACTTTGCAGTCATTGTCCTCACGGACCTGATGAGCATCAGCGAGCGACGCATCGACCGGCTGGTCAATCCGGATTTGAACGAGGGGCTGCCGCCATTTCTTACGCCACAGGCTGGAGTATCTTCCGGCTACATGATCGCGCACGTGGCTGCCGCCGCGCTTTTGGCGGAAGCGCGTGTGCTCTCGCACCCCGCTTCGGTCGATAGCGTGCCCACCTCCGGCGGCAAGGAAGACCATGTGTCGATGGGCATGACAGCGGCGTGGAAGTTGCGGCAGGTCGTCGAAAATGCGGAGGCTGTGCTGGCCATTGAGTTGATGGCCGCTGCCGAGGGTCTGGAATATCGCAGGCCACTACGACCAGCGCTGCGTGTCGAGGAAGCATGGAAGCAGGTGCGTCGCATCGTTGCGCCGCTCAAACGAGATCGCGCTCTCCAGCCGGACATCGAGCATCTGCGGACTGCCATTGTGCTGGGCGAATTCGATGCATGGATGCAGTAGCGAACACGCCTTGGCCTGTTAGAATTCGCACTATACTTTTGCGTCGATATTTCCTCTCCTCATGCGGACACATCCTGCCTGGTTCATCGCGTTTCATCCACACGTGCATTTGCTGGACATGGTTGTCATTGCAGCCTATCTCATCGGCATTACCTGGTTCGGCCTGCGTTTTCGCAAGCCCGAGCGCACGTTGCAGAGTTATTTTCTTGCCGACCGCAACATTCCCTGGTGGGCGATCATGTTGTCCATCGTCTCGGCGGAGACCAGCACGCTCACCATCATCAGCGTGCCGGGCCTGGCGTTTGCGGGGAACTTTGGCTTTCTACAATTGGTCTTCGGCTACCTGCTCGGACGCGTCGTGGTCTGCATCGCGTTTCTGCCTCGCTACTTTCGCGGAGAATTGCTGACAGCGTATCAGTTGATTGGCCAGCGCTTTGGTTCCAAATTACATCGCGTGACGGCTCTGCTATTTCTGCTGGTGCGCGCAGCGGCGGAAGGCGTGCGGGTATTTGCCGTGGCCATCGTGGTCCACGCCGCACTGGGCACGGGCGATGTTGCATCCATCGCCATCATCACGCTGCTGACTCTGGTGTATACCTTCGAGGGTGGACTCGCCGCGGTCATCTGGACGGACGTGATCCAGATGGGAATCTATGCCGTGGGGATTGGGCTGGCGTTGTGGATGCTGATCTATCGCGTTCCCGGCGGCTGGCCGGTCATCCATCAAGTCGCAGTGGCAGCAGGGAGGTTTACCCTCTGGAATTTTTCCTTGAACCTGACCACCACGTACACGTTTTGGGCTGGACTGATTGGAGGATGTTTCCTGACCATGGCCAGCCATGGCACCGACCAGTTGATGGTGCAGCGCCTGCTGGCTGCGCGTAATCTGCGAGATTCGCAACTCGCCTTGTTGTCGAGCGGCGTGTTGATCTTCGTGCAGTTCTTTTTCTTTCTGTTGATTGGCGCCGCGCTTTTTGTCTATTACGCTCAAGCCGGCTCTGGCGCACACTTCGCCAGCGCGGACCAGGTGTTTCCCGCGTTTATTGTCGCAAGGTTTCCAATGGGATTTGCTGGTCTCATGATTGCAGCGATCCTGGCGGCTGCTATGTCCAATTTGAGCGCGGCACTCAACTCGCTCTCTTCGACCAGCGTGATTGATCTGTATCTGCGCATGCGTCCCAATGCGAGCAATTCGCGGCGCATTCTAATCTCCCGTGCCAGCACTGTCGGATGGGCGCTGGTGCTGTTCGCGTTGGCAATTCTCTCCCGCACCGGCGGCCACGTGGTCGAGCTTGGACTCTCTATTGCATCGGTCGCTTACGGTTCGTTGCTGGGAGTTTTTTTGCTGGGAGTGCTGACGCGCAAAGCGAACGAAGCAGGCACGATTATCGGCATGATTTTTGGATTTACGTTGAACGTGCTTCTCTGGTTGCAGCCGCATGTACTTCATTTTTCGCTGGCGGGCCACTTCCTGACTCTTCCAAAGATTGCGTGGACCTGGTACGTAGTCTTCGGCGCTATCTTTACTTTTTCCATTGGATACCTGGCAAGCTTCTTGTTTCGCCCGGTCACTGTGGAACAACCATGATTGGCACGAAAAATATCGAGGTGACGATGTACAAGCTGAGTACTCTCCGAATTTCTCATTGGTTTTGTCTGGCTGCACTTTGCGCTGCTATTGGCGCACAGGCGCAGCAAACGCCCCCTTCGGACTTTCGCAGTATCGATCGCATCATGGCCCATGCGCTCGATGCGCATCTGGTGCCGGGAGCTGTGATTGTGATTGGTCATGATGGGAAAATTGTCTTCCATAAAGCCTACGGGGAACGTTCGCTGGAGCCGACGCGAGCGCCGATGACCGAGAACACTGTGTTCGACATGGCCTCGATGACGAAAATTTTGGCGACCTCAACGGCAGCGATGGAGCTTTACCAGCAGGGACGCTTTCGCTTGAATGATCCTGTCGCAAAATATCTGCCGGAGTTCGCAGCGAATGGAAAAGGAGACATTACCATCCGCCAAGTGATGACGCACTATTCTGGCCTTCCGCCCGATGTGGACTTGACGCAGACCTGGTCCGGCAAACAGAAGGGATTCGATTTGGCATTTTCCGTTGCGCCAGACCGTCCGCCGGGGACAGCGTTCCGCTACAGCGACATCAACTTTATCGTCATGGGAGCTTTGATTGAGAAGCTCTCCGGCATGACTCTCGATGCATACACGGCAAAAAATATTTTTGCTCCCCTTGGGATGGACCA
>JAJYGR010000147.1 GCA_021790655.1 Acidobacteriota bacterium
ATCGTTCCCCTGCGTGGACAGATCGCACTGCGCTTATGAGTTCTTCACTGGAAGCGCCTTTCAATAAATATCCCTGCGCGCCTGCTTGTAGGGCCTTATATATATCTTCATCGCCATCATATGTAGTCAAAACGACAATCCTGGCCTGTGGAGAGATGTTTCGAATCGCAAGAATTGCAGACACTCCACTTCCTGACTTCAAACGTAAATCCATAAGAGTGATGTCAGGTCGGTGGGTAAGAAACAGCTCTACCGCATGCTCGCCACTGTCGGTTTCCGCGATGACGTCGAAATCATCGACGGTGCGCATAAGCGCTACTAGCCCTTGACGCACTACAGTATGGTCTTCGACGATCATGATCCTTATCGATTCACTAACCGCCTTCTTATCTAAACTCATTCATTCCTCGTTCTCTTTGGTCGAAATTCAGATAACAATCTCTAAGATGATAGTTGTCCCCGTATTCTCTTCGCTTTCAATACGCAAGTTAGCGCCAATCAGTTTCGCCCTCTCCTTCATGCCAATCAATCCAAAGTGACCGGTTAAATCGGACTGAGTATTTCGCGTCGTAATAAATCCATGTCCGTCGTCGGAGATGGTGAGGAAAAGTCCGGCTTCCTCATAAGCAAGTTGCACGCTGATATGGCCGGCGTTCGCATGACGGACAGCATTGATTGTGGCTTCTTGCGCGATCTTCAGCAACTCATTCGCTATATTTTCCGGTATCGAACGGTAGGCCCCATTGATTTTGAACGAAATTTCCGCATTCGATTCCTTCCTGGCCTGTTTCACGATGGCCGCCAATCGTGCAGGCATGTCCTTATTATCCGATGCCTGCGATCTCAAGTCCCATATCGAACGTCGAGCTTCAGAAAGGCTGGAGTTGGCCAGAGACAGGGCCTGATCCAGATACTCTTTCAGGGCCTGGTTGGTATCCCCCAGCATACGTTTTGCCACCTCGAGTTGAAGCGATATGCCCACGAAACCTTGCGCCAGAGTGTCATGAATCTCACGCGCAATGCGGTTCCTTTCTGCAAGCGTTGCATCAAATTGTAGTTCTATACGCTTCATACGCAGTTGATAGAGTTCGTATCCTATCAAAGCAAGCAAAATGGCAAGTACACAATAGAACCATATTCGTTGATAGATATGCGGTTTCACCTGGAAGGAAAATGAAGTACCCGTTTCATTCCAGACGCCGTCATTATTCGCGGCGATTACACGAAACCTATACTTTCCCGGTTTAAGGTTCGTGTAGAAGGCCTGGCGCCGATTGCCTGCATCGATCCAGGATTTGTCCAATCCTTCAAGGCGGTATCGAAACTGGATTTTCTGGGGTGCAATAAAGCTCAGCGCGGCATAATAAAATGCGTATCTTGTGTGGCCCGGAGAGACAACCAGAGCTTTAGAAGATGGAACATATCTGTCATCCACAGCCACCTGTTCTATAGTAACGGGCGGCTTTGTGTTGTTGTAGTCCGCGTGTTCCGGTTGTATGGATGCAATACCGCGCGGCGTGGTAAACCATAGAGTTCCGTCACTCGATTTCCACACAGAAGGGTGTCCGCCGCTGCTGCACTCGCTGGTTGGCATGCCATCTGCCGTGCCATAAGACAGAATTTTGACAGTCGTGGAATGCCCGTCTGCAAAGGCGTTAAGATCCGCCATGCTTACGCTGAATATTCCTCTATCCGAGCTGATCCAAAGATTTCCAGAGTTGTCTGTTACTAGCCCATAAATGCTTTCAGGAATGGTCGTCAGGGATAGATATTGAAATATAGATCCGCCTGCCAATCGATTCAGGCCACCACCTTTGGTTCCAACCCACAAAGTATTAGTAGGGTCCGCATAGAGCGCAGTAACTATGTTATTCGAAAGGCCCGTACCCTTGGTATAACTGGAAAAGTGTCCGTTGTTCCATACATCTAATCCATTCGCCGTTCCAATCCATAGATTGCCGGCGGCATCCTTTGTCATCGCACCGATAAAATCACTGCTAAGGCCATCCATCGTAGAGTAGTTGGATATCTTGCCGTTCTTCCAATGAGAGAGACCATGGCGCGTTCCGATCCACAGGGAACCGTCCGCATCCGTAAGCAAGGAACGTATATAGTCATCGGGCAATCCATTTGCCGATGTGGTCCTGGAAATATAGCCATGCGCTAGATGGTTGAGTCCATCCGGGGTCCCAGCCCATACTCCTCTCTGGCCACCGCCCGCAATTGCAAGTACCACCTCGCTTGAAAGCCCGTCCCTGGTACCGATTGCGGTAAATTGTCTCTGTTGCAATCTGTTCAGGCCGCCGCCATCAGTTCCAATCCAGATGGCATGATCGCTGTCTTCGTAAACGGCCTTTGTGTCCTCGCTAGTCAGCCCATCGGCGGAAGTGTACGAAGTAAACTTCTGGTTACGAAGCATAACCAAACCGCCTGCATCTGTTCCGAGCCACAGGCTGCCTTCACGGTCTTCAAGCATGTCCAGTACTTGCGGTGACGGCAGGCCTTCTTTCGTTGTAAGGGCCTCGATATGCCCATCAACTACACGGGCAAGCCCGCGATCTGCGATTACCCAGACTGCGCCCTCTCGATCCTCATAAATCTTATGGATATGGTTGCTGGGCAGTCCATTGCGGGTAGTGTAGTGTGCAACGAATCCGTTGTCCCATACGGTGAGTCCATAGGAAGTTGCAAGCCAAAGACGTCCATGACGATCTGCCAGAAGTGCTTCCAGATCGGATTGCGGCAAGGATGGATCGCGAGGCAAAAAGCCGATCTTTCCTTGTTGAACGAACACCAGCCCTTGCTGGGTGACAGCCCATATACCGCCATCAGGACTCTCTGCCATGCCGCTGACTGCACCTTTGTACATTGCGTGTATATGTCCGCCGACTAACTTACAGAGGCCATCTTCTGTCGCTATCCAGAGAGTGCCATCTGCATCTTTGAGGACTGAAACAATATTTCCTCCAGTAAGGCCATCTTTTGCGGTGATCGAAGAAACTATTCCTTGTTTGTCCTTAGCAAGTCCGTTCGCTGTCAGTACCCATAAAGCACCGGAGCGGTCTTCATATACAGAGAAAATGTTATTGCTGGGAAGCCCATTTTGAATGGTCAGTATCGACCAATCGGCTCCATCGTAGGAGGTCAGACCGTCCGCGGTGCCGATCCAAAGCGTGCCATGGCTGTCCTGGTACAGCTTGTTGATTTGATTGCTGTGGAGTTGCGGTGTGTTTCTACGATTGAACACTTTAAACTGGATACCGTCGAAGCGGGCCAGACCGCCATCGGTAGCGATCCACAGGTAGCCGTCTCTCGTCTGAATAATATTGTTGACCGTATTCTGTGGCAGACCTTCGTCCGTTTGCCAGATCCTTCGTCCAAAATGACGCAGGGAGCTATTCCGATCCAGTGCCCGCGCATGGTAACTGCAAGAGATAAACACGATGAAAATTACCGTGTATCTGGCGAGGCTTTTCGGCGAAAAGGAGGGAAGAGAATACATGCATGTCGGCTGAATCTGCCTTATCTTACACTTCTGCCAGCCAAGCCATCTCCACCTTTGGGTGGAGAAACAAATCCTACTTTTCTCTCAAGACAACTACATGTTCTATTTCTATTCTGAATATGCCTCTGAATGTTTTGACAGACTTAAATGGTTGCCCGGAGTGTCTGACCCGCGGCAGCCATTTTTTTTGACGACAAGGTTCGTCTATTCCGGGAAAATGCTGACCTGGGAACTTGTTTTCTGCCCGCTCTTCGCGAAATATCAGAAAATTTGGGACCATGGTTTTTGCGCGGAAGCGTACTTGGTGTGGGGATGGCAATAGGGCGGAAGCATTCCGCAAGAGAGAATATCCAGGTGGGCCGTGCTGTAGCCGCTGGCCCATGGAGCAAAATCAGCAGGGACCTTCATCAGAACTGGAAGCGTCCGCTCAACTGGATTTCCCGGCCCGGAGTCATCGCCATCGTGATCGAGCCAAATTGTGGTGTGTTCACATAGCGATTGGGTGAGCCAAGGTTGGTGTGATTGAATGAGTTGAAGAAATCACCCCGCACCAGAAATGCCATCTGCCGATGGATGGGAATGGCCCTTTGCGCGGAGAGATCCATAGTCTGCATGCCTGGCCCGTAGACGGAGTTGCGTCCCACGTCCCCAAATGTGTAGGGGGCTGGCGATGCAAAAGCCGCAGAGTTGATCCAGTGAGCGGAATTTCGGGTACCGTGTCCAAAGATGGGCTGTCCTGTCGCATTTGCGCGAATCGGATTCTGCCCGAGGATCGTGCCGGCATTGGCAGTATCCCCAAATACTGAGACCGTGAATGGATTTCCGGACATCACCCGCCACACTGTAGAGAACATCCAGTTCTCCGTCAAAACACGTGTCCAATGGGAACGCATATAGGCCGGAGTTTCATAGACGGCGCTCAAAACGAAATGCTGCCGCATGTCCTCGCCTGCTGGCCCCTTTTCGGCAGCGAGATTGTTGTTGTTTTGAGGTATGACCGCCTCGTGGTTGGGGGAACGGAAGTCCGGCGCTGTGTCCAGCTCCTTTGAGAAGGTGTAGTTGGCCAACAGGCTGAGACCGTTGCTGTAGCGGTGGCGAACATTGATGTAACCGGCGTCATACCAGCTGCGCGCCGTGTTTTCCAACCTATAGATGGCACTGACCGGGAAGGTCAGGCTGACAATATCGATGGGGGTGCCTTCAATATTGGAGGGAATGGTCGTTCCTTTGGCAAAACTGATGTGCTGGAAAGGGCGGCGCGGCTCCACGGCACCGGGTCCGGGCAACGCATTGTTGATCAGAATCGCGCGCATCAGGTGTAGGCCGTCGGCCCCGAGATATCCCATTTCAATGCTCGTCGAACTGCCCAGCGATTTCTCGATGGTTGCGTTCCATTGCTCGACATACTGCGGCGATGGATGAAGGCTGAATGAGGCGAAACTGACGACCGTCTTTCCCAGCACCGCCGGGGCAAAATTGAAGCCGGCAATGGCCGGGTTCGGAGTATAGTTCCCGCCCTGGTCGGTCTCTGGAAAGACCAACGGCACGTTATGCCGCACGTCGCACCAGGTGGTGTAATCGACCGGCGTATCGAAGATGCCGTATGCGCCACGCACAATCAATCCCAGACGGGGAATATTTTGAGCGATGCCAAAACGTGGAGCGAAGTCCAAATCGTTAGCATACGTCAGGCTGTTTGGATATTTTTCCTGACCTCCTATAAAGGCAACGGGGCGGCCTGAAGAGATATCGAGGTTGCTGTTGGTGTAGTGCGCGTCCCACAGCGGGCTGGTGTATTCGTAGCGCAGGCCGTAGTTGATGGTGGTATTCGCCGCGACGCGCCACTGGTCCTGTGCATAGGCGTCGGCAAACCAACTTCGTAGAGCCATGGCGGGAATGCCTGCCTGCCGCTGCCGGACCACGGGAAGCCCCAGTAAAAAGCTGGCCATTGCGGAGCCGGTGCCGTCATTGGACGCGGTCTGCGATGTGTATCCCTTGGTGAACTGATAGAAGCCGCGGTTCTGGAAAAACCCCTGCATTGGCCAGATGTAGCGGCGGTAACTGGCGCCGAACTGGAAATCATGGCGGCCACGCTGCCAGAATAGGGTGTCCCGCCCCTCGTAGGTGGTGTCCCACTCGTGTCCCGGCGTATTGGCGAACGAGTCGCCAAAGCCGGAGTAGCCCTGTACGGTGAACCACGGCGCTCCCCATGCTACTGGCCCGCCAAAACCCACCCCTTGTATGCCAAGCTGACCGACGATGTTATTCACATTGTCATTCTGCGATCGGTCGAACATGGACAGGCGCGAGGCGGCGATGGAGGCGGTATTCAGTATGGCGGGCGTAAAAGTGTGGGTCCAGGAACCGACGGCCTGCTGCGACAGATTGTCGTTGGAGACGCCGAAACCCGGCAGGTTGATGGGCGAAAAGCCAGTCTCGCTCGACCCGGAATATCGCGCGAAAATCAAGTCTCCGCCAGAAAGATTGTGGTCCACTCGGAAGGTGCCCTGGTTCCAGGACTGCGTCTCATTCCGCACGTCCATGTAGTTGTTGGAATCTACTCCCGGCATGCCCATATTTGGCCTGGGAAGGTATTGCGTCATAAACACCACAGGCACCGAATTGAGCCTGCTGGCGGGGATTTTATTGCCTGGAAACTGGGTGCGCGTCACACCACCGCTGCCATTGGGCTGGCTTGTGGTGGGGTCATAGATTGTGACCCCGCTCTGGCTGAAATCTCCGTGGATTTCCGCCAGCGTCGGCACCGTGTCGATCATGGTGTCGGTCTGGACGTGTCTGTACCCCTCGTAATTGATGAAGAAAAAAGTCTGCTTGGCGCGGCGGAAGATTGGACCACCGAGCGAACCGCCAAACTGGTTCTGCACCAGATACTTATTACTGTTCATCTGCTCGAAGGTATTGGCGTCCAGAATTCCATTCCGCACATAGTCGTAGAGCGTGCCATGGAATTGCTTCGTTCCCGAGCGGGTGACGATGTCGATCTGGCCGCCGCCCCCCCCGGATTCGCTCGCAGTGTAGCTGGAGACGTCGACTCGGAATTCCTGGATGGCGTCCAACGAAAGGCTGATGTTCTGCGTCCAGAAGGTCGGGTCCGTATTCACGGCCCCATCCAGAAGATAGTAGTTGGCGTTGGGCCGGTTTCCCCCGATGCTGAAAGCGGAATCCTGTTCGGGACGCCAGTAGCGCGAGTTGCCAACCCCGGTTTGGGCGCCCGCGCCCATGTGCGCGCCAGGCACGGTGGTTACCAAGTCTAGAATCATGCGGCCATTCATCGGTAAATCCTGGATGCTCTTCGGCTCGACAACCTCGCCAACACTGGTCTTCGCCGAATCCATCGCCACCGACCCACCCTGGACGGAGACGGACTGTGCGACCGAGACGAGCTGAAGATGGAAGTCGAGGTCGAGGTTCTGTCCTACTTCCAGTGTCAGCCTCCGACTGAGTGGGGCAAAGCCGGGTACGGCGACTGAGATGGTGTACGCGCCGGACGCAACCGTCGGCGCTTCGTACAGCCCGTCCGCATTCGTAACGACATATCGAGTCGCGCCGGTTTCCGTAGCGGTGAGAGCGACGGTCGCGTTGGAGATGGGCTTCTGCTGCGGATCGAGCACGACTCCGTGCAGGTTGGCAAAATTCACCTGGGCTTGTGCCACCACTGCAAGCAGCAGGCACAACAACACTACATAGAATTGCTTCATCTTTTAGGATTCCAGAAAGTGCAACGGCTTTGCAGCTTTACACTATGGTTTTGTCATCCATTTGTCTTGCAACAATGTATGGATATATTTCTCCACCATTCGGTGGAGTTTGTAGGCTGGAGATAGCTGGCTTCAAGAATCCAGTTACTTTCCCGATAGCAGGAAGTAGATACCTAACGAACGGCAGCAAGCTAAACTGCGCGCCAATAAGTGACAACACGCGATGCACGTTAGATGCTGTAGGTTGCCCGCTATTCCTTTAGTAAAAAGATTTATTCCTTATGCGATCTCGGTTGCGACGATCATCACGGTCGCTTGTGAAGTTAGCACAGAACTTTGGTATTCTCTCAACAATGATTGTTTCAAAGCGATCCGGGATTTTCGGTCAATCATGGAATTTAAGAGAAGAATATTCAAATGCTCAGGTAGCTGTTGAAGACCCAGAGCGATGTTGCGGCAGTTAGTAGGAGCTACTCGTCATTCAAGGCCCTACTCTAAGGACCGTCAATGCAAAAAACTACAATCCGAATATTTGCAATTCTGTGTTTTACTTTTAGTTTCTGGCCTGCATATGCGGTCCCGAGTTTTGCACGGCAGACAGGCCTTTCCTGCAATACATGCCATAGCAACCCACCGGAGTTGACTGCCTTCGGGCGCAACTTCAAGCTAAAGGGCTATGTGCTGACGGACTTGACCGCCAAAGACAAGGTGGGCAATAGCCGGGATCTGCTTCTGTCCAAATACATTCCGCTCTCGGCGATGATCTTGCTGTCGGACACGGCCTACCAGGCCAACCAGCCAGCGACCCAGAACAATGCAGCAGGCTTTCCGCAGCAGTTAAGCATCTTTCTGGCGGGAGCTTTCGCGTCGCACTTTGGCGGGATGGTGCAGGTCACCTATACCCATGTGGATGACCACTTCGGCATGGACAATACCGACCTGCGCTATGCCAACCAGGGGAAGCTGGCGGGGAAGGACTGGTGGTACGGCATCACGCTGAATAACAGCCCAACCGTGGAAGACGTATGGAACAGCACGCCGTCGTGGGGCTATCCCTGGATATCGACCAACTCCGGGGTGAGTCCGATTGCATCTCCCATCATCAATGGCGCGCTTGCCCAGGATGTTGCGGGACTTGGCGGATATAGCTTGTGGGACAACCATCTTTACACCGATGTGACGCTATATCGCTCGGAACACGCGGGCGGCCCTGTACCCGTCACCGGGACAGGCTATCAGTACAACATCAGCGGTGCAGCTCCATATTGGCGAGCAGGCTGGCAACAAACCTTCGGCGACAATTATCTGGAGGTCGGGACCTATGGCATCTATTTAAGCTCCTATCCCGGTGCGATCTCAGGTCCGACTGACAGCTATATCGATCCTTCCTTCGACTTCCAATACGAGCGGCCATTCGGGGCCAACCTGCTGGACGCGCATGGCAGATATACGCATGAGGCATCGAACTTGAATGCGTCCTTTGCGGCGGGAACGGCGACCGCGAAATCAAACTATCTGAACGCGTGGGAGCTGGACAGCACCTATCACTGGACGAGCCGGTATACGGCAACGGGTTCGCTGTTCTCCACTACTGGCAATGTGGATGCCCTGTTGTATGCTCCAGCGGCCGTAACGGGCAGCAACAATGGAAACCCGGACACATCGGGATATGAGGCGCAATTTGGCTACTGGCCGGTGCAGAACATCGATATCAGCGCGGCTTACACGGGATATACGAAATTCAATGGCGCGAGCACCAACTACGATGGCGCCAAACGGAATGCTTCCGACAACAACACGGTCTATATGGCTTTGTGGGTCAATTTCTAGGAGATAAGCATGGAGCAGCAGGAAGAAAAGGTCCAAGAAAACATCACAAGCAATAAAGATGTCATTGTCATCAACCGGCGCTCCTTCTTTGCAGTCCTTCTTGGCATCGGTACCGCAGGCATGGGAGCGCTGCTGGCAGTTCCAGTTCTTCGCTATATCTTATATCCGCTCTACGCAAAGTCGAGCAAGAGTATATGGACTCCCATTGGCGCCATGGATGAGTTTTCCGATCTGTCGAAGCCGATACTAAAACCTTTGGACTTGAAACAGGTGGACGGGTGGCGAGAAGTGGATTCCTCCCAGACCGTCTATGTGAGCAAGGGCGCGAATGGCAAGCTGGAAGTCCTCTCCTCGATCTGCCCCCACTTGGGATGTACCGTCGGCTGGCGCAAGGGACACGATGACTTTTTATGTCCCTGCCACGGAAGTATTTTCGATCCCGATGGAAAGCATGTCTCCGGCCCGTCGCCACGGGGCCTGGATACGCTTCCGCACAAAGTAGTGGACGGAAAGCTGATGGTCAGGTTCGAGTATTTCCGTGAGAATGTTCCCAATCAGGAAGTCGTGAGCTAGGTGACCTTGTGGATGATCCAGTGAAGGCCGATACCCCGCAGAAGAAGACGCCAGCGCGTATCTATAGCTGGTTCAATAAACGCACTGGCATCAACAGCCTGATGAAGGCGTCGCTGGATGAACCCATTCCCGGTGGGGCGCGCCTGGCCTATATATTCGGTTCCGGGCTGCTCTTCATCTTTATCTCGCAGGTCATTACCGGGCTGTGCCTCGCGCTCTATTACGTTCCTTCCTCGGAGTCGGCGCATACCAGTGTCGCCTACATCACCAAGAAGGTTGCAGCCGGGCAATTTCTCCGCAGCCTGCATTACTACGGCTCCAGCGCGATGATCATCGTGCTGGTCCTGCACTTTCTACAGACCTTCATCTATGGCTCCTTCAAAGGGCGACGGGAGCTCCTCTGGATCTCGGGCGCGTTCCTGTCTTGTCTGGTACTGGGTATGGGATTCACTGGCTACCTGCTGCCGTGGGACCAGAGTTCCTACTTTGCCACGGCGGTGGGAACGAACATCGTCGGTGAAGTTCCTTTTATCGGTCAATGGCTTACCGATATGTTGCGTGGGGGCGACACGCTGGGAACGCTCACGTTGTCGCGCTTTTATTTCGCCCATGTGTTTCTGATTCCGGGAATGATCTTCCTGTTCATCGGCCTCCACATTGCGCTGTTCCGGAAAGCTGGCCCAGCAGGTCCAATCGACGAGGATCCAATCCATCCGAAACTGCCCCCGGAGAGTTTCTATCCTCGGCAGGTCATCATGGACATGGCCTTTGCGCTGCTGCTCATGGTCGGTCTCGGGATTCTGGCCTACATCCGCCCTGTCGAGCTTGGCCCGATTGCCAATCCTGCGAACACCCAGTTTGTTCCGCGGCCCGAGTGGTACTACCTGCCGATGTTCGAATGGCTGAAGTTCTGGTCCAGTCGGATGGAGGTGTTTGCCGTCGTGGTCGTTCCCGGCATTCTGGCTTTGCTGTTTTTCCTGCTGCCATTTTTAGATCGCAAGCTGGAACGCAGGCCGTGGCGGAGACCCATTCCACTCCTTGCCGTAAGCATCGTTTTAGTCGGGATGATTTTTCTTGGGTTCCGGAGCCATCTGGACGATTTGCGTGACCACAGCATCGCGATCCAGCTCGCATTTCAGGACAAACAGGCGGAGGAATATACCAAGGCCCCATTCCATCTCAGCATGGAATCCGCGACTGGGAAACCTCTGTCCTCCGGGCCCGTCAATCCTCTGGTTGCCAAGGGGAAGGGGATCTTCGATTCCAAGGGATGCTCTGGATGCCACGGGGGCGATGCCATGGGCACGGCAGCCGCTCCTAGCCTTGTAGGAATTACGGCCAAGTATCCTCTACCCAAACTTACCGACTTGCTGCATCATCCCAATCCAGCGATGCTCGCAGGCCACATGCCTTCCTTCGATCTATCCACTCCAGACATGGCCGCACTTTTTAGTTATCTGAGCAGTCTAGGTAAAAGTGGAGGGAGCACGCCTGTGGCTGCTGCTGCGGCGACACCCAGTGCTACTCCACCCGCGCCAGCAGCCGGTGCTGCGCCGGTCGCCGCTGCCGCCAAGACGGTGAAAGGTAAACCGGCTCCATCCGGGAAAGCTGCCGGACCCCAATCGGCCTCTGTTACAGCAGGAGAAAAATACTTCCAATCGCAAGGATGTGTCGCATGTCACGGGCCGGCAGGGGCAGGAACGGCGCGGGTCCCCCCACTTGGAGGTATCGTTGCAGGGCTGTCAGACCAGCAGTTGTCCACGCTGCTACATCATCACAATGCGAAGATGCGCGCGGGAGGCATGCCCCCATTTACTGGAACGCCTGCTGAGGAGAAATCCGTTATCGCGTATATCCACAGCCTCGCCCCAGCGAAACAAGCCAAATCCGCGCAAAAGCCTGCCACAACCGCTGCGCCTGCGAAAAAAGCCGTAGCAGCTTCGAGCGCCGCTGCACCTGCGCCCACGCAACCCGCAGCCGTGAAGTCGAAACCGGGAGCGCAGGCGTCTCCCGTAACAGAAGGTCGTGCAGTTTTCGTGGCGAATGGCTGCGCCGCCTGTCACGGACAGCAAGGAACAGGAACTCATTTTGCGCCGACATTGGTTGGAATTACGAAGAAATTTCCTGGCGCAAAATTGCCCTATCTCATCCACCACCCCACCAGCAAGATGCGCGACGGCGGCATGCCAGTGATCAATGTTCACGGAGAAGACATGCAGCACCTGGTCGCGTATCTGGGTAGTCTGGGAACGGTTCCACCAGATAATCGTGCACCAGCAGCCAAGGCTGGCGCTAGCAACACATCTGCGCAGGCAGGAAAAAGTAAGAATGTAAATACAAATGTGGTCGCTCAACAACCAAGTACACCTCCGCTCAGCGCGGAGGCACGGCGCGGCCAACAAGTTTTCCAGCAGCATTCCTGTGAAACCTGCCATGGCACGGGTGGTGTACATGGGACCGTTGCCGCTCCAGGACTGGCCGGTACAGCCTCCATGCTTCCAGCCAAGGTGCTGGAGAACCTACTGCGCCATCATAGTATCCAGATGCAGGAGGGCGGCATGCCGCTGACCAATATGAATGCGCTGGACATGAAAGCTCTAGTAGCTTATATTCGCTCGATGCCCAATCCCAATAGCGGACAATAAGTGACTTGGAAGTATCCCAATCCTGCTTCTCGATTGTCGACATCAGAATTTGTAGAGCGCTTCGGCATTTCCGCGCAGGACCATGCGAGCAAGTTCGCCCGCGCGCTTCCGGCTTATTTCACCGTCCTGGAGCATTCCAGTCAGGGCGATTCCCAAGGCCTGGCGCGCATCCCGATTCGCAATCCAAGTCGATTCAGGCCAGCCCAATTCCTCGGAGTAGGGATACCCGTCCGTAGCGAACAATACCTTTTCCGGTTCCCACTCCAGCCACTCCCGTAGCCACTGCGCCTGCGTACGGGGTGTCATGACCAATGACTGTTGTGAAATGTCCAGGTATACATTCGGTTTCTGAAGAAGTGCCTGAATCTCTCGTATGTAAGGCCATCCGCCATGCAGCAAAACGAAGTTGGTTTTCCGCAACTGAGGATCATTGAATAATGGTTCTAAGAGTAGAGGATTTACCCCACTGACGGAGAAGTAACTACCGGCCCCCGCCATCGCATGTAGATGGACTGGCATCCCCAGCCGCCCGCACTCCTTTGCGATGTAGCGAAACAGAAAATCCTGCAACAACTTGTATTCCGCGGCATCGGGCCTATCGCGCCCGATCCATTTGGCATAGATGTTCTCTACCTTCGCGCGGGGAGGATCTGTAAAGTCGAACGAGCGTAGATACGCCACCTCAAACTTCTCTGCCACGGCCCCGCCGGCCTTCTGCCGCTCGAGAGTGGGTGTCACCACATGTTTTAGATATTCATCCAGTGTCGGTGGGGGGCGGCTCACCCCTACTTTTTTCAGATATCGCTGGAGGACGATATTTTCGAGCGCGAAAAATTGTTTTCGATCGGGCGATGCCGACGCCATGCCGCTGTTGTCGAGAGGAAACAGCAATGCGTCCACATAGGGGACCCATCGAAATCTCGGTGGTCCGACACCGCTGCCCATGGCTACGCGATTTGCCAGCATCGTGCCAATTTTGGCACTGTCGAGGACCCATTCAGGATAGTGTTCCCCCTGCTGCGCCTTTACCCGCGCTCGCGCTTCATTCAAATGCTTGATCCCGACAGCATTCAATGGAGGAGGAGTGTCGAATCCGTACAGCGCCTTCCATGCTGCTCCCAGCAGTGGAAAATCAGGCCGTAGCGCTACCGGATCGGATTGTGGTTCCAGCGAGGAGACAGGAAGCGCGTCGAATTTTCTATCTGTTGTATCGAACGGTGGCGCCAACACAGGATGAGCATGGTTATCGATTGCCCAAATCCCGGCAATCTGGTGGGCAATCCCTGGATCAACCTGTTGGCCGACTCCGGAATGTGTGATCCACAGAAAGCTTGCAACGGTGATGGCAATAAGTTGGGCTTTCTTCATGGGTCGGCTCACTATGCAACAGATACAGGAGCATTTTAGACGGTCTTAACCATCCATTCACCAGTGGTGGATCGTTTCGAGATCGTTGATGAAAATAACACGGTCGATGGGTGGTCGCATCTGTTCACTGAATTAGGCGGCCTTGCCGGGACTATTTGTTTCGGATATGGTTAATCCTTTCCAGGGAAAGTCCTCCGGGCCATGCGCAGAGGTTAGAGGAACATCAACTGGCGCATGTGTTGTCTGGTTTGAGTAAAGTGCTGATTGATAGATAAAATTCCTGAGGTGAGAGGTCATTGTGAACAAGGTGGATCGCAGAAGTTTTCTCAAGACGGTAGGTCTGGCAACAGCCGAGACTTTTGTAGGAACAAACGTGTATGCGCTTGCGGAGGCCCAAAGCGAGCCCACCAAGCCAGTTGCGGCGAATGACCAAATCCAGATCGCGCTGATCGGCGCTGGTATTCAGGGCCAGGGGGACACGAAATTCGCCTTGCAGGTCCCAGGGACAAAGCTGGTCGCCGTGGCGGACTGCTACCAGGGCAGGCTGGACCACAGCAAGGAACTCTGGGGCAACGATGTATTTACGACGCGCGACTACCGCGAGATCCTAGCGCGCAAAGACATCGACGCTGTGATCATTGCCACGCCCGACCACTGGCACAAACAGGCCGCCGTGGACGCGATGCATGCCGGCAAGGACGTTTACTGTGAAAAGCCGATGATCCATCTGTATTCCGATGGGCCGGTGATGATTGAGGCGGCACGCGAGACCAACCGCATCATCCAGATTGGCAGCCAGCGAGTCAGTTCCGTTATCTATGCAAAGGCAAAGGAGTTGCTGGCCGCAGGTTCCATCGGCGAGCTGAACATGGTGACGGCGTGGTGGGACCGCAACTCCGCTATCGGCGCATGGGACTATACCATTCCTCTGGATGCCTCGACGGAAACTTGCGACTGGCATCGTTTTTTGGGGACTGCGCCGCAAATTCCATTCAGCGCCGAGCAGTTTTTTCAATGGCGTAAGTGGAAGGCTTACGGTAGTGGCGTGGCGGGAGATTTGTTTGTCCACTTGTTCAGCGGGACGCACTTTGTTACAGGCGCGCATGGACCGACGCGCGCGATGGCGACCGGAGGACTGCGCTACTGGAAGGACGGACGCAATGTTCCAGACGTGATGCTTGCCCTCTTCGATTATCCGCAAGGGTTCAACTTAAGTCTGCGCGTCAATTTTGTGGACGGCGGCGCGGAAAGTGAAGGGCTGATTTTCACCGGCTCCGAGGGCACCATGGAAATCGGCGGCAACGGAGTCAGCTTGAGCCGTACACCGCGCGAAAAAGAGCCGGGCTATACCATCAATACCTTCACGATTGCCATGCAGAAGCGCATTCTGGAGCAGTACCGCAAGAAATATCCGCTCCCGCATCCGATGGGCGCGCCACCGATGGGATACGAAAAGTATGTGGCAGCGCCGGGCTACACCGACAACTACAGTCACTTCGAGAATTTCTTCAGTTCGGTGCGTACGCGCAAGCCAGTTGTAGAAGATGCTGTGTTCGGTTTCCGCGCAGCCGGAGCCGCGTTGCTCAGCAATCGCAGCTATGATCGGGACGCGATCGTACACTGGAACCCAGAAACCATGAAAATAGTATGAAGTTGTTTTGCGCTCTGCATAAAGACACTCAGTCAGGAGAGATGGTATGGACTGCTCCGCTCGCTCTATGAAGGTTTTCGTCATGACGGTCGCGTTTGTGTGCGCCGGTTTCGCCAACGCGCAGAAGGTGGAGACGCCGCGCAGAACGACGCCGGGCAATGGCCCGTATGGGGTCCCGCAAGCGACGTTTTTTGTCCATCGTCTGGGCACCGATCATGCCGAGGGGATCACGACGCTCGACATGAATGGCGATGGCAATCTGGACATTTTGAGCGGAGCCTACTGGTATGAAAATCCCGGCCCGCAGGGTGGCGCATGGAAGCAGCACCAGTACCGCACTGTCGGCATTCACGATGAATTTGTCTCCGACGCCGGCGAATGGGCCATCGACGTCAACCACGACGGCGCTCCCGATGTTGTCACCTATGGATGGATATCCAACGGGCTGTGGTGGTATGAAAATCCGAAGAGGCCCAACGTGATGTGGAAGGGCCACTTCATTACCGACAGCTACGACACGGAAGGCGGCTGGATGGGCGACATCAACGGAGACGGCAAGCCCGACATTGTGCTGGCGCACTATAACCACTCCGGCATTATTTGGGTCGATTTCTCCGGGCCAAAGCCAGTCGTCCATCACGTCGGCGAAGACCATAGCCATGACAAAGGCATGGCTCCAGCAAGCGGAATCGTTCATACAGTCTCTTCCGGCAGCAAAGCGGAGGATGGTCACGGCATCGGCATTGCGGACGTCAATGGCGACGGCAAGGCCGACATTCTCACGCCGTACGGCTGGTTCGAGAACATCGATGCCAATCGCGACCAATGGAAATGGCATCCGGACTGGGACCTGGGCGATGCGGGATTTCCGATCCTTGGCTACGACGTGAACAACGACGGCAAGATGGACATCATCTACGGGCAGGGCCACAGCTATGGTTTGTACTGGCTGGAGCAGCAGGGAAGCGGCGCCGATCGTCATTGGGTCCGGCATGTCATCGATGAGTCCTACTCGCAAATTCATGCGCTCAAGCTGGTGGACCTCGACGGCGATGGGCAGCCGGAACTGCTGACAGGCAAGCGTTATCGCGGGCATTCGGGTCATGATCCCGGCTCGCACGATCCGCTGGTCGTCTACTACTACAAGATCGATCGCAAGACCGCGAAGTTCACTCGCTATGCAATTTCTGTCAACGGAACGGCAGGGGCTGGAACGCAGTTTGTTACAGCGGACTTTGATGGAGACGGCGACATCGATATCGCCACGGCGGGGAAGACCGGCGTGCACTATTTTGAAAATCTAATGGTCAATAAAATCTCGCAAGAACAGCGAGAAAAAGAGTTGCTGTTGAACCGGAACTGGCCTTTCCCCGGAGAAGGATCGACCGTCCAGCAACAGGATGGCCCACAGAAGAAGCAATGATGCGATGCAACCTGCATGTTTGTGGTGCATTCTGCCGATGAATTATTTGGCCTATTCCGCTATTCGTATTGGGAAGACTGCCGGCGATAGCTTCATTCCCAACGCCTTTCAGGTCCGCCTAAGGGGTAATGCATTGCGTTTCATAAACGGATGACTCTCTTATGCTCAGGAAAGTCAGGTTGGCGTTCGCAATTGTATTTCTAAACTGGAGATATCAGGCTGTGAAGAGCTATAAGAAGTTTTTGGCCCCATTTTCAACACTTTTCGTGTTTCTCGTCTGTGGATCGGCGATTGGACAGATGGATAATCGCAGTTTTGGTCATCCGATTCTACCTGCTCCGGCAGACCCACAAATTGAGGCTGCCATCCAGAAAATTTCTCCACAGCGCATTCAGCAGGACATCACGACGCTGGTGGGCTTCCACAACCGCAGCACGCTTTCCAGTAATGATACCGATCTGCCCAAGGGACAAGGAGTTCTTGCGGCTGCGGACTGGATTGAAGCCCAGTTTCGGGCTTACTCAGCGGCGTGCGGCGGATGCCTGGAGGTAAAACGCGACACCTTCACCCAGCAGCCTGGTTCACGCGTGAAACAACCCACGGTAATCAATAATATTTACGCGGTTTTACGCGGAAGTGATCCGGCGCAAGCCAGCCGGATGTATCTGGTCACGGGACACTATGACTCCAGAGACAGCAGCAATGAAGATACGCATGGTTTTGCTCCTGGCGCCAACGATGATGCAAGCGGTGTCGCGGTCAGCCTGGAGAGCGCGCGCGTGTTGAGCAAACTGCACTTTCCCGCAACCATTGTGTTCGTCGCTGTTGCCGGGGAAGAGCAGGGCCTTTATGGAAGTCATCATCTGGCTGAGTTTGCAAAGCAGCAGGGATGGAATCTGGAAGGCGTGTTAAATAACGATATCGTCGGCGGCAATACGACGCCGGGAGACAAACTTCAAAATAAGAACGTTGTCCGCGTTTTCTCCGAAGGCATTCCTGCCACAGCGTCGGAACAGCAGATTCGCATGGTCCGCATGTTGGGTGGGGAAAGCGATTCGCCGTCGCGCGAACTGGCCCGGGAAATTGTCGGAGTGGACCGCACATATTTTAAGGCCGGAGCCGCAGGATTGAACGCAGAAACCTTTCATCCAGTAATGGAGTTTCGACTGGATCGCTATCTGCGCGGCGGCGACCATTATTCCTTCAATCTTGCGGGATTTCCCGCAGTGCGCTTTACAGAGTGGCGCGAAGACTTCCATCATCAGCACCAGAATGTACGTGTTGAAGACGGGACACAATATGGGGACTTGTTGCAGTTCGTAGACTTTCATTATGTGGTCCATGTCGCGCAGTTGAATGCGGCGACGCTTGCCACCATGGCATCTGCTCCAGGAACTCCTGCGAATGCACGCATCATTGCAGAAAAACTTGACAACAACACAGAACTTGCATGGGACGCGCCTGCAGGAGCGCCAGCGAACACGACATATCAGATCGTTTGGCGAGATACAGCCGCACCAGATTGGCAGTTCTATGATTCTGTCGGTTCAGCTACGCGCGTCACAGTCCCGGTATCGAAGGACAATGTCATCTTCGGCGTGCGCTCTGTCGATCCGGCTGGGCATAGAAGCCCGGCAGCGTTTCCTTTTCCATCTCGATTTAGAACGCCGCCGCTTTCCAAAAAATAGACGAATGCCGGTAGGGTGCTTGTCCAGTTGAAGTCGCAACAGGATCGGCCATTACTTGTAAAGTTGACTCCATTTTTGGAGGTGTCATGCCTATCATCCGTAAGAGAATTGTTTTTGGAGCTTTCGCCACAGTTTTATTTTGATGGCGGGTCTTCATGGTTGGTCCCAATCCACCGGGGCGCAGCAAGGCAATATCACCGACGACTTGCTCGATAACATCGGCAAGAACGATCAACTCCACCTTTGGTCCAGGATTTGACGATGTGGACTTTTCTCTGGAACAGAACACAACATTCCATCAGCGCTACACCTTCCAGATTCGCTCTGATGCGTTCAACTTGATGAACCATCCAAACTTTGGACAGCCATTGAATACAATCTCCATCGGTAAAGGGACGGTGACTGCCGGTAACTTCGGGCGCATCGTCAATACCAGGTTTCCCGTGGGCGACGCAGGGTCTTCTCGACAACTGCAACTGACAGACAGATTTATTTTCTAGAAACCACGTAGCTTTCGTTGCAATCTCCAGCCGATGCAGGCCCTTCCACCGGGTCGGCATCGGCCGTATTGCAATACAGTTCTATTCCGGAGTTGCTCATTGGTGAGACTTTTGAGTAGGTAGAAGCGTAGCTTTAGAAAAAATGTCCTTGGGGCAAATGGCATGCACACCTACGTTTCCATCGACCAATTGGGTGATGTCGACATCGACGGCGACGCTGGTCAACATATAAGCATCATCCCGGCTCAAATGCTTTTCATCCACAAGAAAATTGATCATATCTCTCACTGCAAGTTCCGTCGCCGTCTTTAAATCGGGACTGAAGCCCATGGAAATATATTCCGTAGGAGTTTCTGCGCGGGGCCATAAGAGATGCATGTCCTTATGAACGATAAATTTGAAAGTACCGGAGAGAAATGTTTCCATCGCTGTGATGTCCACTTCTCCATTGCCCTGTCCTGCGTGTCCGTCACCAGCTTCAAAGAGAGCGCCTTTTGCGTGTACAGGGATATAGAGTGTGGTGCCAGCAACCAGTTCTTTGTTGTCCATGTTCCCCGCGTGCATCCACGGTGGTGCACTGTTGTAGCGGCCAGCCGAAGGTGGAGGCGCATCTCCCATGCTGCCGAAAAATGGATGTAATGGAATGTCGATGCCGGGAGCAAATCTAGCCAGCATATGTTCTCGGTCCAAAGGAATGACCTTGAATCGACCATAGGGAAAATCGTTTGGAAGAAATCCTCGCCCCACGCCGAACACATTGCAGGCAAATGGAACATCGATATCTATCTTCTGGATCTGTACTTCCAGCACATCGCCGGGTTCCGCTTCAGCAATGGCAATCGGCCCGGTGAGGATGTGACCTCCCGGCCCCTTGTCTTTCACCTGGTTGTAGATGTCGCGGTTGTATTGCGGAATCTCCGAAGGAGGGACGCCTGCCTTTTCCATTCTTTCTGGCGAGCCACACGAGGAAACGGTTTGCACACGGACCGTATCGCCGGAATGAATTGTGAGTACCGGCTTGGCGCTCGCGGAATAATAGCCCCAAACCACCGTTGAAGGAGTGGCCTTCAGGGTGTAATCGGCAGCATGGGCAAGCGAATAGCTGCTGAGAATTAATAAAACAGTAAGAGCTTTTGCCAGCACAATCATCCTCTTTCACGGTTGGGTTTTCCTACATCGCGGTACATGCTACAAATGGAAGGCCGCATGTTCGATTTCGGCGATCTATCTAAATCACCATGATCTTTTCTGAACAGCTATCAGTCAAACTTTAAAATTTGAATCACAGTAGGGCATCGATACAGCAAACTTCAGTACAAATCGGACCATAATTTCCACACAGAATCACTCCAATGTTTTATAGTTTCGGAATGCTCCAGTCTATCCGACGTCTGGCCTCCTATGTATCCTTCGCTTTCTTATTCATGGTGACCATTTTCTGCCTTCCGCTGATGGCCTGGCAGACAGACCCCTCTTTATACAGTGGAATGCAGTGGCGCTCGATTGGCCCCTTTCGCGCTGGACGGGTTTCAGCGGTCTCTGGTATTCCTGGCAATGCTGCGATTTATTACATGGGTAGCGTGGGCGGCGGCGTTTGGAAGACGGTGGATGGCGGCGTGGTCTGGACGCCGATCTTCGACCAGATGCATATCGCGTCGATTGGGGCGATGGTTGTCTCGCCCTCCAACCCCAACATTATCTATGTAGGAACGGGAGATGTCAGCCTGGTAGGAGGCGCAGCGAACATGGGAGACGGCATCTATAAATCCCTGGATGCCGGAATCACGTGGACGCATATCGGTTTGGATGCTACAGAGCATATTGGAGCGATGTGGATCGATCCGCATGACCCGGACGTTGTCGTGGTGGCGGCGCTGGGCCGCACATTTTCTCCGAATCCGGAACGCGGCATTTTCAAGACTTCAGATGGCGGCAAGACCTGGCGCAAGGTGCTTTATGTCAACCAGGAAACGGGTGGGATCGATGTGGCATTCGCGCCGGACAATTCCAAGGTTGGCTACGCGACGGTATGGCATCACTATGTGAAACCGGGAAATACGAAGGACCTGATCACCGGTGCGAGCGGCGGCGCAATTTACAAGACAACAGATGAAGGCGACACATGGACGGCCATCCATGCCCCCGGTCTGCCAGCGCGCGAGATGAGCCGGATCGGTGTGGCGACAGCGTTGGGCGGTCAACGAGTGTTTGCCATCATCGCTGCAAAGCACGATGACGGCGGCCTGTATCGTTCCGATGATGGCGGGGCAAGCTGGCATCGAAGCACCACAGATACACGCGTGACCGGCAGTGGCTATTTCAGCCGAGTTTTTCTTGATCCTAAAAATCCAGACATCGTTTACGTGGCGCAGACTTCGCTGTATCGGTCGGTCGATGGCGGTCACACCTTTGTTTCTTATAAAGGTGCGCCAGGCGGGGACGACAACCATGCATTGTGGATCGACCCGACCAACCCGGCGCGGATGATTATGGCGAGCGACCAGGGTGCGACCATCAGCCAGGACGCGGGCAGAAGTTGGAGTTCGTGGTACAACCAGCCGACTGGGCAGATGTATCACCTTTCTACGGATGATCGTTATCCATATTGGGTTTATGGAACGCAGCAGGACAGTGGCAGCATCGGCACGCTGAGCCGCGGGGACTATGGAGAAATTTCTTTCCTCGACTGGGACCCGGTCGCCGCTTATGAATTTGGCTACATCGTCCCCGATCCTTCTGATCCCAATATGGTCTTCGCAGGTGGCCCAGCGCGCGGGCTGGTACTGGTCAACCGCTCAAATCGGCAGGTAGAGACGATCTCGCCGAATCTGAGCCGCGATGGTGACTTCCGCCTAGCGATGAATCCGCCGCTGGCGTTTTCTCCGCAGGACCCACATGTGTTTTATGAAGGTACCCAGTTTTTGATGGAGACGCAGGACGCTGGGAAAAATTGGAAAAAGATCAGTCCAGACCTAACGAAGCGTCCGGGTAGCGAGGAACAGAACGAGAAGGCCAAGAAGCAAGAAGAGGCGGCAGCGCTACAGAATAAAAAGTTAAAGACCAGAGAAGCGAACGAAACGCTGACAATTCCAAACCGTACCGCCATCAATACGTTTTCGCCGTCGCCAGTAGCGGCAGGAGAAATATGGGTCGGCACAACAAACGGTCTGATTCAACTGACTAAGGATCGCGGCGCGACGTGGCAGCAGGTCAGCCCGCCCGGCATCTCAGAGTTTTCTTCAATCAGCATGGTGGAGGCTTCGCATTTCGATCCGGCGGTCGCGTATGCCTCCGTAGATCGTCACGAAGAGAATGACTTTCAACCGCATATTTATCGCACGCGGGATGAAGGGAAGACCTGGCAGCAGATCGCCTTGGGTATTCCCACCGGCGATTTTGTCAGAGTGGTGCGAGAAGATCCCACACACAAAGGCTTGCTGTATGCCGGTACCGAAAACGCAACGTATGTTTCCTTCGACGATGGAGACCACTGGAGTTCCCTTCAATTGAACATGCCGACTGCTTCTGTCCGCGACCTACAGGTCCATGGCAGCGACCTGGTGGCCGCGACGTATGGGCGCGCGTTCTGGATTCTGGATGATCTGAGTCCGTTGCGCCAGATCAATGGCAATACGTCGCGCCAGTCAGTGGTCTTTTACCGTCCGGACAAAGCCGTGCGCGTGCAGTTGGACTTGAATGGAGACACGCCGATTCCGCCGGACCTGCCTGCGGGGCAAAATCCACCAGATGGCGCTTTGCTGGATTATTACTTGAAAACTGCTCCCGTGGGTGACATCACGCTGGCCATCTATGACAGTGCAGGGCAGTTGGTGCGGGAATTTTCCTCGAAGCCCGAAGCCCCCTCGACCGAACCGCCTCCAAACGTTCCCGACTACTGGCTTGGGCATCCGGCCCCGCTGACTAAAAATGCAGGAATGAACCGTTTTCTGTGGGACCTGCATTATACGGCCCCTCTGGCATTGCGGCACGAGTATCCCATTTCGGCGATGTACAAAAACACGCCAGCAGAGCCTCAGGGCGCTTTGGTCGTTCCGGGAGCCTATCAAGCGCGCCTGACAGTGAACGGCAAGACTTATAAGCAGCCGCTGGTCGTCGTGCGCGATCCGCGTGTGACCACTTCACAGGAAGCGCTGGAACGACAGCTTGCGCTGGAAAAGAAAGCAGCAAATCTTGTGACGGTGAGCTACGGATTCGATCGACAGGCGGTCGTGCTACGTGAGGCCATTGCAGGGGACGAAAAGAAGCTAGAGAATCAGAATCCCGATACCGTAAAGGCGTTGGAGGCTTTCGATCTGAAAGTGACGGCCATAAAAGGGTCGGCTCGCCGCGGAGGAGGTGGTCCTCCGATTGGGAAACCCAAGCCCTCATTTACTTTGCTGAATAGTGAACTCGGTTCATTGGCGACCGTTGTAGACAGTGCCGATAGCGATCCGACGCCAGCAATGGAGTCTGCGTACAACGATTACTGCCGCGATCTGAAGACGACAGCGACGAACTGGAATGCACTGGTAAAGGGCGATCTGGTCACTCTCAATGCCCAGCTAGCGAAGCAGAAACTGTCCACTTTGTCCGCTTCGGAGATAAGCGTTCCTGGGCAATGCCAATAGGGGATTTTTAACAGCTCAAAAGCTGTAAGTCTGACTTTGTATAAGGCGCCGATCGAAGTCCGAAATGGTTCAGGAACAAGTGCCGTAGCAGACCTCCAGCAAGGTGCAGTCGTCGTTGGATGGAGATCCCGCCATAAAGAGCTGAATTGTCTGGAAGAGACCGGCAACGCTCGCCCCTGCCATCACGGAAGATTCCAGCCGCGCATTTCCGTAAAATTCGCCAGCAGGATCTTCAGCTTCCGTTACGCCATCCGTGAAGACAAGAATGCGCTCGCCTTGTTCGATACGAATGATTTCCGACGAGTAGGTCGCATCGGGCATTAAACCCACTGGCAGGTTTCCATTGCCCAAGGTCCTGATTCCGTCTTCCTTATGCAGGATCGGTTGAACGTGACCGCAGTTGATATATTCGACCAAGCCCTCCGGAGTCAGTTTCAAGAGGATGAGCGTTGCATATTTGTGGATACTTTTGTTGCAAATGTACTGGTTGGCAAACATCGCAATACTCGGCAAAGACTGTCCAGCAAGGATTTGCGCATGCACCAACCCCTGTAATGTTGAGCCAAGCAGGGCTGCGGAGACGCCCTTTCCCGATATATCAGCGACAACAACATATAGGCCATTCTCGGTAGCCACAACATCGTAAAAGTCCCCGCCAATTTCCTTGCAGGGAACACTCTGGGCCTGGACACGCGCGTGCGGCAGTTCAGGGATATGCACAGTCATCAGACCCCGTTGAATTTCCGCTGCGATATTCAATTCTTCGCGGTAGCGGCGTGCAGCCTCCTCGGCCCGCGCCAAAGAAGCATTTTCGACCAGCACTGCGGCCTCAGTTGCGATCGTCTTCAGCAGATCGCTGTCCACTCGCATCAGTTTGCCACGCTGCTTGTGGCTGTCGAGATACAGCATTCCGAGAATCTCTCCCTCTGGAAGTCCTTGCTCGGAGGCGCGCTTCCGGAGTGGTATGCAGATGACAGTGCGAAGACTTTGAGCGACGATGCTTTCCGAGGGGGAACCGGCATCTCCGGAGAGTGTATCCGTAACGATGAATTCGGACGCGCTGCGAATTGCCTGTTGAATGGCGGAATGGGAGATGGTCGAATCGTCTTCCAGCGGCTCGTGTTGCGCATTGCGCCCGACAGCAAGTCGCAGCTTGCCAGCAGGGTCATTCAGGAAGACATAGCCGCGTTCCACCTGTGTGAGTTGGAGAGTGGTTTCAATCAAGGAAATGAGGATCTCGTGGACTGCACCCACGCCGTTCAGCTTCCGAGCCGCCTCCAAGAACCATCTGAGCTTTTCCAGTTCGGATGCGGGCTGCATCTGGTGAAGCAGACCTCGCAATGCTGACGTTGTATCGTCTGGCTTCCCGAAGCGCAGGAGCGGGCCTTGTAGCGAACCGATATGGATAACATCGTTAGGAGACAGTGTGTGTCGGTCTATTCGCTGGCCGTTGACGTAACAGCCGCTGCGGCTGCCACAGTCCACGAGATGGAACTGATTCTCTTCATACTGTATTTCCGCATGGCTTCTGGAAATATAAGAATACGGAAGAACAATGTCCTTATCGGGCAAACGCCCTATTGTGAACGGAGAATGGGTGATGACCGTCTCATGCTGCGAGGAGCCATCGACCAACAACAGAAGCATGCTGGGTGTGGGCCGCATAGTATTCATCATCTTAACTCGGAGTCCGCTTCAGTAGATTTTGTCGGTTGCCTCACAAGGTCGAGATTGTCCTGCAAAGTCTTGCGTTGAGCGGGAAGAGTACTGTTAGCTTCCAGAAGGATGTTGCCACAAGGGAGGAAACAAAGTCACCAGCCAATGTGTGCCGCTTCCATCTTCTGGACATTGTCTGGGCCCTGTTCTTACTTACACACACTTCCGAGAAATGCGTATATACTGGGCGCATTCTTGCAACAGATGGGCGTTGGAAGCTAATTGAGATAAAGGAAGATACAAGCAGTAATCTGGAAGGCATATTTCATTAGAAAGGGGATTTACATGTCAACAGCGAAGACGAACCTGGAGCGATTAGAGGAAGCAGGAATTCTGAAGCAGGAACATTTCTCCGACCAGGACAAGAAGCACATTGAAAGCATTAGCACGGAGGAGGTTGAGGTCCTAATCAAACTACGCAAGAAGATGGGCGCTGCGCCTACTGGTAAGGACCACATGCGACCCAATTTCCCCGTTTAGCCTACTTTTCTGACGCAACAGCTACCCCCATCGCGAATGCGCACAAAAGTACAAAGAGATGAAGTGCTTCGGTTGGGGGAGCAATGCACGATGCAGTGAATTCCATCCCCCCTGCAGAAGCCGGTCGCCCACAATCACAATATTGTGAAATGGAGTACTCGTGCCAACCTTGGGCAGTTCCACCCATAGTCAGATCTTATGGAGCAAGATTGGTCTGGCGGAGGACAGGCTGACTGCGGCCAGCGATCGCTTTTGGACCCATCCCGATCTGGCCTGGATGCTGCCGGACTTTTTGGTCCAGCTACAGTGCGTGATGCGAAGCGGGCTTGCGCTAATGGCAACTGCAAGAGACCGGGCTTGCGGACTTGCAGGAGATCCTGTGGCGGATGCCACGGCAGTTTATTTGGACGCGCACATCCGCGAGGAGAAGGACCACGACGAATGGCTGTTGCAAGACATTGAAAGCATCGGCATCCTTCCGGACGAAGTCCTGAACGCTACGCCTGGTCCGGCTGTTGTTTCGTTATTGGGGGGCCAGTATTTCTGGCTCTTTCATGCGCATCCGGTTGCTATTTTCGGATATCTAATCGTGCTCGAAGGGTATCCACCCCTCGCGCAGCAGTTGGATGAAATTAGGATCAGGACCGGGTTTCCGGAGAGCGCCTTCCGGTGTCTCAAGGCACACGCGGAAGATGATCCCGGTCACATTGCTATGCTGAACAGCACGCTGGATCAAATGCCCCTAACGGGCAACCAGGCTAAGTTCATCGGATTGAGTGCCCTGCACACCATCGATGCAGTAGCAGCCGTCTTTGAACAGTTGATCGAAAATTGTAAAGTTTCCCGGAATTTACCGCGGCAATATGGGCAATTCTCACAAAACAGCCATGCATGAAGGACAGACAATCTCGCATTACAAGGTAATGGAGCGGCTTGGTAATGGAGCCATGGGGATCGTGTGCAAGGCGGAAGACTTGCGTCTGAACCGCTTTGTCGCCCTGAAGTACCTTGCTCCCTCAACCGTGGCAGATGCTGGCCTGAAGCAAAGGCTATTGCAGGAAGCGCGCGCGGCTTCTGTCCTCGATCACCCGAACATTTGCAGGATCCACGAGATTGAAGAGCTTCCGGATGGTCAGATTGTTTTGGTGATGGCTTATTACGACGGTGAAACGCTGGCGGCCCGAATCGCGCGTGGCCCTTTGAATCTGACTGCTGCCATGCAGCTTGCCTCCCAGTTGCTCTCCGGCTTGAACCATGCTCACGAATATGGAATTATTCACCGGGACATCAAGCCTTCCAATCTGATGATCAGCAGAAACAGCGAGCTGAAGATCGTGGATTTCGGACTGGCCAAACGACCGTATTTAGAACAGGCGCTTACTGAGCCTGGAGTCGTGGTCGGCACGCTCAGCTATATGTCTCCCGAGCAGATTCTTGGCAAAGATATCGATCATCGCGTCGATTTGTGGGCATCCGGAGTAGTTTTCTATGAAATGCTTTGCGGGAAGTTGCCATTTTCCGGTGAAAGTCCGTATACGGTTTTTGAAGCGGTCATTCGAAGCAAGCCCAAGTCGATTCTGGAGCACAGGCCTGAGCTTTCCCATGCAGTTCAAGTGGTCCTCGAACGCTCGCTGGCGAAAGACCTGACGCATCGATATCAGAATGCAGCAGAGTTTCTAGCGGCCCTGCGGTCTCTGGCAAACGCGGAGTTTGAACCTACGCGCTCAGTGCAAATGATGCCTGAGCTTTTCGATCGCAACGAAGTGGATAAGAATGAAAAATCGGTGCTGGTCCTGCCATTTACTTGCCTGGAAGCGAACGAGGATGGAGATTATTTTTGTGATGGCCTGACGGATGAGATCATTACAGATCTTTCGACGGTCAGCTCTCTGCGCGTGATCTGCCGCACCTCTGCCATGCGGTTGAAAGGGACCAGCGACTCTGCCCAAAAGATTGCCAGGGAATTGAAAGTTCGTTACGTACTCGAAGGAACGGTGCGGCTGGGAAGTAAATCGCAGGCACACAGTCAAAGTATCCGAGTCACCGCCAAGTTGATCGATCCCTTGAACGATTCGCTGCTATGGGCGGAAAAGTACAGCGGAAGCATGGAAGATGTCTTTGCGATTCAGGAGAACATTTCGCGCCAGATCGTAGCGGCCCTTAAGGTGCAACTGACACCTTTGGAAGTAAAGCAGATCGTGGCGCGCCCTATCCCGGACATTCACGCCTATCAGTATTATCTGAAGGCCAAACACGAGATCCTGAATTATTCGCGAGAGTCGCTGGATCGCGCTCTGGAATATCTACAGATGGGCGAACGACTCGTCGGGAACAATGGGCTGCTGCTTTCGGCCAAGGGCCAGGTGTACTGGCAGTATGTCAACGCCGGAATTTCGTCCGACCCCGAGTATCTAGTGAAGGCGAAAGACTGCGCGGACCAGGCCCTCAAACTCGACCCTGAATCCGCCCACGCATTTCGACTGCTGGGTTTGATCAGCGTGCAGGAAGGGAAGGCACAGGAAGCTGTCGGGTATTTGAAGAAATCTATCGCGGCTGATCCAAACGACTCCGACAGCTTGAGTTGGTACTCTGCCGTCTGCGGTTTCAGCGGCAAGGCGCACGCCGCCATGCCGATAGGCAAGCGCATTCTCGAGATCGATCCGTTGACGCCCGTCTATCGCTTTATTCCCGGGCTGCTGTCCTTGATGGGCGGGGAATTTGCGGACGCGGTGCCATCCTTCGACGATGCTATTAAGCTAGACCCGACCAACAGCATGCTGCTGTGGTGCCGAGGGCAAGCGCTCGCGCTGGACCAGAAAAAAAATGAAGCCTTGATGCAGTTCAGCAGCTTGGAAAAGGAACACCCAGATCATTTTTTTGCACAGTTGGCGAGACTGATGAGCGCCGCCATGACAGAAGACAGGGAAGCGTTCAACAAGAATGCTACGCACGAACTCAAGCAAATCATAGGCTGCGATCCTCACTACTCCTGGTATATGGCGGAGTGTTTTTCATTGCTCGGGGACACTGCATCGGCGCTTTCCTGGATGGCAACCGCGATGGACAAAGGATTTATCAATTACCCGATGATCAGCCGGTGGGATCCGCTGCTGGAAAATTTGCGGCGCGCTCCGGAATTTAGACAACTGCTCCCGCAGGTAAGAGAGCGTTGGGAAAACTTCGAGGTCTGATTGGAAACTCATGTGCCAATCCGTCAACGCAGGCAACGCGTAGCACTGGAAGGCTGCCAGCATTCTCCGCTGGAGGGTGCGCGGCCAATCCACGCGCACGATCCTTTGAAGCGGATGGAAGTGACGGTCGTGTTGCGCCCGAAAAATGGGATTCCCGATCTCCACACTGCTAGCGGGTCACTGCTGCCGTGGGCCAGAAAGCATCTGACGCACGAGGAATTCACACACCATCATGGTGCAAATGTAAGCGACATTGCGTGCATTCGTGGATTCGCGAAAGAACAGCATCTTGAGATTGCAGAAGAGGCCCCTCATCGCCGGAC
>JAJYGR010000006.1 GCA_021790655.1 Acidobacteriota bacterium
TGTTTCATCTGGGGCCGATTACCGAACTGGGGGTGGTCGCCGTTGCCATGCTATTGTTCTACGAGCATTCGCTGGTCTCGCCGCGCGATCTGCGCCGTATGAATGCCGCGTTCTTTACGTTGAACGGAATGATTTCATTTCTCTTCTTTGCTTCGGTTGCTGTCGATTTGCTGCATCGTCGTTGAACCCTTCCGGTCTGGCAGGCCGTAGCATGTCAACAAAAAATATGCTCCGGAGATTGCACCGGAGCATTTTGCAGACACCACAAAAACTCTGTACGAAGTTCAACTACCTGCGATGAGTTGTTTCTTCCATCTTGTGTTGTTCTTTGATGGAGTCGATTTTGTCATTAAAGCGATTTTTCGTATCTTCTACTCGATGCGACGCATTCTCTCGCGAGCGGTTGGCTTGATCGTTGGCTCTCTGATGCACAGCATCTTTCACGTTGCCAACAGTTTCCTTGGCTGCGCCCTTCACTTGCTCCGCAAGTCCGCGGTTTGCCAGGTCCTGGTTGCCAACTGCTTCGCCAACGCCTTGCTTTACCTTGCCGGTAACCTGGTCCATTTTTCCTGACACTTGCTCTTTATTCATGGGGAATCTCCTGTCGATTTTGCAGCTATTCCATTGTGGGAATGGAACGGCCAGTTGAAGTTCGTTCGGACGCACAATGCTTTCTAGACGCCCTCCTACCCAACGGCAGTCATAGCGTGCGTCTTCCGCCAATGATTGCGAAGATCAGGACTACTACTGCAATGATTAAGAGAATATGTATGTATGCGCCGAGTACGTGGAAGCCTACGAATCCCAGCAGCCACAGAATCAGAAGAATTACGAAAATTGTCCACAACATTGTTTTTTGTCTCCTTACAGTTCAAGCTTGTCTACCTGTGATAAGTTGCGCGTAAGGTGTATCGGGGTTGCCGTGCACTCCTATATATTTCAATTTTTCGACGTTTTCGTGGGGGTTGTATGCGGGTCGCCATCCAGGGAGAATTTGGTTCCTTCAGTCATGAGGCCGCTTTGGCGCTGGACCGTGAAGCGGTGGCGGTCCCATGTGCCAAAGCCGCCGATGTGCTCAAAAACTTGACATGCGCGCAAGTGGATGCCGCTGTCATTCCCGTCGAAAACAGCCTGGCTGGTTCAGTCGTCGATTTCTACGACCTGTTTTTCGAACATGAATTTGTAATCGAGCGGGAACTCCAGATGCGCATCCGACACAATTTGATGGCCGCGCCGGGAGCTACTATGGACAGTTTGCGTCGGGTGTTTTCTCATCCCGTGGCATTGGCGCAGTGCAAACGGTTTTTTGCTGCCAACCCACAATTGGAGGCAACCCCTTTTTACGATACTGCCGGGAGTGCGCAGCATGTCATGCAGGCAAACAATACAGAGCTGGCGGCCATTGCCAGCAAGCAGGCGGCTGCCTGCTATGGAGCGAAGATTCTGCGGGAGGGAATCGAAGACCGGGAAGAGAGTTACACGCGATTCTGGATGGTCCGCCGACTAAACGATGCTCCATGGGAATCGGAGCCCACGAAACTTTCACTTGTGTTTCTGCTGGAGAACCGTCCCGGTGCGCTGCTCCAGGCGCTGGGTGCCTTTGCTGCAAGGGAGTTGAACCTGACCAAGATCGAGTCCCGCCCTATGATTGGACGCCCCTGGGAATACATGTTCTATTCCGACGTCACGATTTCTGGAAATAGCGCAGCGGACTCGGTCGTGGAGGACCTTAGGAAAATTTGCCCCTTGGTGAAAGAGTTGGGGCGCTACCGAGCATCGAACCTAGAGTAAGGTTTTATGCGGCAGCGACTGTGCTCGTCTAGGAATCAGCAATGCGTCTGCTATCAACAAGATTGAGCATGTCATTGAGGTGTTGGAAATTTCTGCGACCGGGGACTATATTTAGCGTCTAATCTGCATATAGCTTGATAAAAGGTGACTCATGTCTAGCGATTTTCTAAGCGTCATTCATCCAGGAGAACGGAAAGATCGTGATCAGGGTAGCTCCAAACATGCGTATCCTGTACTGCCGGTTCGAGATACCGTCCTGTTTCCCCATGCCGTCCTGCCCTTGACCGTGGGTCGGGAAAGCTCTATCCAGTTGGTACAGTCGCTGGGAGAAGAAAAAACCATCATCGTCGTCGCCCAGCGCGATGCGCGTGTCGATGCGCCGCAACCTACCGAGCTCTACGGTGTGGGAACATTGGCGACCATTCACAAGGTCGTGAAGATGCCGAACCAGAGCCTTTTTGTTTTTACGGAAGGCACTGAGCGTGTGCGGTTGACCGATTTTGACCAGTTGACTCCGTACATGACGGCCGAAGTGGACGTGATCGAAGAAGGAGGACCGGAAATAAGTGCTGAGGTGGAAGCCTTACAGCGCAATATTCTGTCCCAGTTTCAGCAGATCGTGACTTCCTCTCCAACACTGTCGGATGAACTGCAAACTATTGCCATCAATATCGATGAGCCCGGGCGACTGGTGGATTTCATCTCCTCTTCGCTTCCCATCCTTTCGACCATCGATAAGCAGGAATTGTTGGAGACGCCAAGTGTTTTGGCGCGCATGGCCCGCATCAATCGCCATCTGGCAAAAGAGCTGGAAGTCCAGCAACTGCGCAATAAAATCCAGACAGAAGTGCAGGACCAGGTCCAGCAATCCCAGCGGGATTATTACCTGCGCGAGCAGTTGAAGGCGATCCAAAAAGAACTTGGCGAGATGGACGAAGGCCAGAAGGACATTGAAGAGTTGCGCGAAAAGCTGGAAGCGGCGGGAATGCCGGAGGCTGTGAAAAAAGAAGCTCTCAAAGAACTGAACCGGTTGTCCCGCATGTCTCCCATGGCTGCGGACCATTCCATCACGCGAAATTACATTGAGTGGCTGGTCGTGCTGCCATGGGCAAAATCCTCCGGTAGTGTAGTCGATATTGCCAAGGCAAAAGAAATTCTGGACGAAGACCACTACGACCTGAAAAAAGTGAAGGAGCGCATTCTCGATTACCTTGCCGTCCGTCGCTTGAAGCCGGACATGAAGGGACCGATCCTGTGCTTTGTCGGGCCTCCTGGCGTGGGGAAAACATCTCTTGGCCGCAGCATTGCTCGCGCGCTGGGCCGCAAATTTCAACGGATTTCCCTCGGCGGCATGCATGACGAGGCCGAGATTCGCGGACATCGCCGGACCTACATCGGGGCCATGCCGGGACAGGTCATGCAATCGCTGCGTCGCGCTGAGACCAACGATCCAGTGTTCATGCTGGATGAAGTGGACAAGCTGGGCCGCGATTTCCGCGGCGATCCATCGTCTGCATTGCTCGAAACGCTCGACCCGGAGCAGAACTTTACCTTCCGTGACAACTATCTGGATGTGCCGTTCGATCTGTCGAAGGTGCTGTTTATCTGCACGGCGAACATGCTCGATCCTATTCCGGAGCCCCTGCGCGACCGCATGGAGATCATTGAGCTGACCGGCTACACGGAAGATGAAAAAGTACACATTGCTTTTCGGTATCTGATTCCGCGCCAGATCAAAGAAAACGGAATCGAGCCGGAGCAGATTGAATTCCCAGAAGAAAGCGTGCGCGATATTGTGCGTCATTACACGCATGAAGCAGGTGTGCGCAAGCTGGAGCAATGGATTGGCACGGTATGCCGCAAGCAGGCGCGCCGCATCGCCGAAGGCATCCCGGACAAACTGGTCGTAAAATCAGAAGTGGTGCATGAATTTCTCGGCGGCATCAAGGTGCGCGTGGAGACGGAGATTGCCGAGCGCACCAAGCGTCCGGGCGTTGCCGTTGGCTTGGCGTGGACGCCCGCAGGGGGAGAAATTCTGTTCATTGAAGCAAACCGGATGAAAGGCAAAGGCGGCTTCACCATGACCGGGCAGATCGGCGAAGTCATGCAGGAGTCGATGCAGGCCGCTCTTACCTGGGTTCGCTCGAACGCCAAGCTGCTCAGCCTGAAGGAAGACTTCAATGCTGAGGTAGATCTGCACGTTCATATTCCGGCAGGCGCCATCCCGAAGGATGGCCCTTCCGCAGGTGTAACGCTGGTGACGACGCTAGTCTCTCTGATGACGGACACCAGTGTGCGTCCATTGACGGCGATGACGGGCGAGATCACTTTGAGTGGGAACGTGCTACCGGTTGGCGGCATCAAGGACAAGTTCCTTGCGGCGCGGCGCGCTGGCGTTCGCGACATCGTTCTGCCGGAAGAAAACCGGCTGAATGTCGAAGAGGACCTGCTGCCGGAACAACTCGCTGGGATCACGATCCACTATGCGCGACGCATTGAAGATGTTCTGGCAGTTGTATTGCCAGAAGCGCTCAAGCCACGCGTGCTGGAACAAGTCCTGCAGCAACAGCCAACCCCCACCATGCTGGCCGCGGGACAGGCATAAATTCATCCTCTGGCGCGTCCCTGGCTGCACGACTCGCCGGAGGGTGAAGCATTTCGCTGTTTGACATCACTCTCGCCATGCTCACTCTGGGCCACTCCACGCTTCCAATCGATATTTTCCTGCACGCTCTGCAAGAAAATAATGTGAAAGTGCTCGTCGATGTGCGTACGGTGCCCCGTTCGCGGCACAATCCACAATTTGCCACTGAAGAATTGGCGAAGTCTCTCCGATCCAGGGACATCGAATACCGCTGGATGCAGTCTCTGGGCGGACTCCGCCATACACGCAAAGATTCCATCAACACCGGCTGGCGCAACGCCAGCTTTCGCGGCTATGCAGACTACATGCAGACCGCAGCATTCGCCGAGGCGCTTCAGGATTTAATGACACTCGATGAGCAGGCGACTTCAGCGGTGATGTGCGCCGAAGCTGTCCCGTGGCGTTGTCATCGGTCGTTGATTGCCGATGCGCTGCTGGTCCACAAACATGCAATGGAACATATTTTTGTCACTCCTCCCAGCCATGCAAACCCTATGGGCAGTACCCACCGCAAGCCGCATACGATGACTGCTTTTGCGCAGACTTCTTTTACGCAAAATGGTGAATTGCGGCTCTGGTATCCGGACCCTCATGAATTGCCGTGGCCAGAGGAAAATAGCGAGCGGAACAGATAGACTGTTCCTCCTGAAGATGTATGACACGAAGAGGAAACCATGCGCAGCCTTTCCTTAAAGAAAGGCTGCATACAACGATATTCGTCAATGTACAGTATCCGGAGGACCAGTCTAATCTAGAGCCATGCAAGTGCGTGTTCTACTGTTTGGCGCATTGAAGGACCTGCTGGCCCGCGAGAGCGAAACCATCGAACTTCCTGATCGGGCAACGGTCGAGGAACTGTTGCACCAATACGTTCGCAATGCGCCGCTGATACAGAAATTTGCAGACTCGCTCGCGATTGCCGTCAATCGTGAATATGCATCGTCTGCCCAGATTCTCCACGAAGGGGATGAAGTCGCTCTGCTGCCGCCAGTGAGCGGGGGCGCTCCAGACGACACTACGGCGAATGCTCTGGTGCGCATCCAGCGCGACCCTATAGATGGGGTCGCACTCACAGCGCGGGTAAAACAAGGGGAAGATGGCGCGGTCGTTATCTTCGATGGCATCGTGCGCAACAACACCCGCGGACGTCGCGCGCTTTATCTCGACTACGAGGCGTATGAAGCGATGGCGCTCGACCAGATGCGGGAGTTGGCGCGCGAGGCGGGCCAGCGTTTCGATGTGCATCGCATTGCTTTGGTCCATCGACTGGGCAGACTGCAAATTGGCGAGACCAGCGTGTGGATTGCCGTTGCCTCGGCACATAGAGCGCAGGCCTTCGACGCCTGCCGCTGGATTATCGATACCCTCAAAAAAACGGTCCCCATCTGGAAGAAAGAATATTTTGAAGATGGCGCAGTCTGGGCCGACGGCGAGCCGTTTCCAGCGGAAATTTCCCTCGGTCGCGGCGCGGGCGAGCTGTGAAACCTCTGCTGACCGCCGCACTAGGACTGGCTGCGTTTCTTTCTTTTGCATTGGCGCAAACACAACCTCGTCAAACGCAAACTCATGCAGATTCTCTGCATGTCCGCGTCGATCTGGTCACCGTTCCGCTTACTGTAATCGGGGCCAGCGGAGGTCCTATCGGCGGGTTGCGCCCGCAGGACTTTACGCTGACCGAGAACGGGCATCCGGAAACGATTCACTTGTTTAAGCAGAACTCTTCCCGTCCGCTTTCGGTGGTTCTGGCCATCGATACCAGTTTGAGTGTGCATAAAGATTTGCGTCTGGAGAAACAGGCAGCCTATGGCTTTTTGCATTCGCTATTGCGTCCATCGGACCAGGTCGAGCTGGTGGGTTTTGCTGGAGACGTGACGAACATTGTTCCATTTACCAGCAACCTCCGCCGACTCGACCAGGGATTGAAGCAAATGCACGGCGACGGGCCGACTGCTTTGTATGAAGCGATGCAGCGCGGTTCACAGGATCTCCAATTTCTCAACGGGCGCCGAGTGATCGTCGTCGTCAGCGATGGCTCGAACAGCATGGCGGGAGTGGACTATCGGCAGGCGCGCGAGGCAGCTTTACGCGCGCGCGCAAGTATTGAGAGTGTCATTCTAGTGCCGATTGCCGCCAGCGCAGGTCGCGACCTGGGTGGAGAACACGCGCTAATCCAGCTTTCCCGCGATACCGGCGGACAA
>JAJYGR010000101.1 GCA_021790655.1 Acidobacteriota bacterium
GCGTTCGTGGGCTACAGCCTGTGTTTTGGATACGACAATAGTTTTATTGGGGGATTTCACCATCTATTTTTGCGCGGGGTAGGTTCGGCACCCGATCCCGCCTATGCGGCAACCATTCCGCAGGCCACATTCATGATCTACCAGTTGATGTTTGCCATCATTACGCCAGCGCTTATCTCCGGAGCGTTTGCCGAACGCATGAAGTTCAGCGCAATGGCCCTGTTCACGCTGCTCTGGTCTCTATTTGTCTACGCGCCGATGGCGCACATGGTGTGGGGAAAAGGCGGCCTGCTAAACGCTTCGCTCGGTGGCCGCATTCCTACTCTGGACTTTGCCGGTGGCACGGTCGTCCATATTACGTCGGGAGTTTCAGCGCTGGTGTGCGCGCTGTATCTGGGCAAGCGGCTGAATTATCCAAAGGAGCCGATGACACCGCATAGCGTGGTGCTCAGTTTTATCGGTGCCTGTCTGCTGTGGGTAGGCTGGTTTGGATTCAACGCGGGCAGCGCGCTCTCAGCGGGAACGCTGGCCACCAGCGCCTTCGTGGCCACCCATATGGGAGCGGCAGCGGCAGCCATGGGCTGGAGCCTGGCGGAGTGGTTGCGCAACGGCAAGCCCAGCGCTTTAGGCGCAATTTCGGGAGCTGTGGCCGGTCTGGTCGCGATCACGCCAGCGGCAGGCTTCGTCAGCCCCATGTCCGCCCTCGCCATTGGATTCTCGGCTGGTCTGGTCTGTTACTTCATGGTGGTCAAGGTGAAGCACTGGTTCGGCTATGACGACTCGCTCGACGCCTTCGGCGTGCATGGAGCTGGCGGAACGCTTGGAGCGATTCTCACCGGAGTCTTCGCATCCAGCACAATCAACCCAATTTTTAAGGATGCGCAGGGCCATGTGCTCCCGGTTGGCTGGATTGAGGGCAACTGGCGCCAGATGTTCCATCAGTTTGGTGGGGTCGCGATTGCCTGGACCATTTCCATTGTTGGAACTCTGGTGCTGCTGAAGATTGTCGATATGCTGATTGGATTGCGCGTAGATCCAGCGATAGAAACCGAAGGATTGGATGTTGGACTGCATGGCGAAGAGGGCTATGACTGGGAAATTGCGCCATCTTGATGCTGGCGTTGTATCGTAAATCGGGGATGAAAAATCCTTGCAACGCATTGCTCTCATTTTAAGGTTCGTGAAGTCAAGTAAGCCACGCTGGTAAACGAGGACGCAGACATGCATAAGATTGAAGCAGTCATTCAGCCATCGAAACTGGACGCGGTCAAGGACGCGCTGATTGAAATCGGCGTGGAGGGCATGACGATTCTGGAGGCCCGTGGTCACGGACGGCAGAAGGGTCACACCGAGTTTTACCGCGGTCGGGAATACGCTGTCGATGTGCTGCCTAAGATCAAGCTGGAGATGGTGGTTCCCGATGCCATGCTAGAACGAGCGGTGCAGGCGATCATCGCTGCCGCCCGGACTGGCCGTATCGGGGATGGCAAGGTGTTTATCTCGCGGGTAGATGAAGCCATCCGCATCCGCAACGACGAACGCGGAGAAACTGCGCTTTAGGGCTTCCAGCGGCAGATCTTGGAAGGAGTTTCCAACTTAAATGCCGGCCGTTTCTACAACCGCTGCACTTCGCGTGGAATATCAGCGCACCTCGGAGCAGATGCGAGAGGCGTTCAACGAATCGCAGGATGGCGCCGCGCTGGTCAAGCGTCGCGCTGCGCTGGTGGACCATCTGATCGAACACCTGTGGCTGGAACATATCGCCAGCGAGGAATATGGCCCGCAGGGACTCACCCTGGCCGCGGTTGGCGGCTACGGACGCCATCAGCTTTTTCCCTACTCCGACATCGATCTTTTATTTGTATGCGCCAACGTATCGCTGGAAGGCAGCCATAAGATCGTCATTCGCCGTTTGTGCCAGGACCTGTGGGACATTGGACTGCGTGTAAGCGCCACGACACGCACCGTCGATGAATGCGAGCGTTTGAGCGAAGAGAATCCGGAATTTACCCTTTCACTCCTCGACCGGCGCTATATCGCCGGAGATTTTTCCCTGTTTGAAGAACTCGATCTGGAGCGTATTCCGAAACTGGTCGAAAGTCGCTACCAGCCATTATTGGCGGCAATCGCACGCCTGGCGCAGGCGCGCCACGCCAAATTCCAACGGACCCTATTTCACCTGGAGCCGAACGTAAAGGACGGTCCGGGCGGCCTGCGGGATTTTCACACCTGCGCCTGGCTGGCGCAATTGTTGCCCGAGTCGGTACAGGTTTCCGCAAGTCGCTATGAAAGTGATCTCTTGGTGGAGCGTCGGGATGAATCAGCGCTGGCGCACCAGTTCTTGCTTACCGTGCGCACTTTTCTGCATTACCGCAGTCAGCGTGACGACAACATGCTGTATTGGCATGCGCAGGATGAGGCAGCCGCACAAAATCTGGCGCTTCCAGGCAAACGACATACGCCCACAGCAAGGTGGATGCGCCAGTACTTTCGTCATGCCCGCTCGATTGACTGGCTTACCCGGCAGATGCTGGACGAAATCCCCATTGGGCGCTCTTCTTTGGGTACCCGCATCTCTTTTAGCGGCGGCGCTTCTTTTCTTGATCAGATTCGTCAATGGCGCAGCCGCACCGTGCTCGAAGGCTGCCCGGTAGCGGACGGCCGCATCTCGTTGAAGTCAGTGCCGGAGTATGCCGATGCGGACCGCGTCTTGACGCTGTTTCAAATGCTTGCAGAGCAGCGCCTGCGACTGAGCAGAGAGGCGGAGGGTCACATCTCAGAGTCGCTTGCCATGCTGGCGGAACATCTGCCGGAGGGGGCCGTTTTGTGGGCGAGATTGCAGCGCATTCTTGTGGGTCCGGAAGCCGCGCATGCCTTGCGCTCCATGCACGCCCTGGGTATTCTGGAGCTGGTCCTGCCGGAGTTTCATGGCGTTGACGCGCTGGTTGTACGCGATGCCTACCACCGCTACACCGTGGATGAACACACGTTTCTCATCATTGAGAACCTGCACTCTCTTGAGCAACCGGCTACGGAATGGGAGACGCGTTTCGGAGAGATTTTGCATGAAGTGGAGGAACCATCTCTGCTCTATCTGTCGGCCCTGCTGCACGACACCGGCAAAGCACGCAGCGAGGGGAGTCATACCGAAAAAAGCATGTGGATCGCCGCTGCCGTTACCGAGCGGTGGCAACTTACATCCAGCCAGAAAGACACGATCCTTCGGCTCATCCGGCATCATCTGGAAATGTCGCTGGCGCTACGAAAAGACATTTTCGATTCGGAAACCGTGCGCGCTTTTGCGGAACTGGTGGAAACGCAGGACAATCTTCGTCTGCTGACTTTGTTGACCTACGCCGATATCCATTCGGTGAATCCAGAGGCACTTACTCCGTGGAAGGCCGAAAATCTCTGGCGCCTCTACATGGCGACGTCGAATTACCTGGATCGCAATGTTGACGAAGATCGCATTGCCGCGGATGCCGATACCGTTGCCATCCAAAAAGTGATCGCTCTGGCACCGAAGGAGTCGGAGGCGATCCATCGCTTTCTCGCCGGGATGCCGCAGCGTTACCTGCGCACCCGCACCCCACAGGAGATTCTGACCCACGCGCAATTTTCAACCCAGCTCGCAGCATTGCCAGCCAGAGTCGCTCTGTCACAGGTCGGCACATGGTGGGAATGCACCATAGTCACCCTCGACCGCCCGTTTCTCTTTTCCGATTTGGCAGGCACGCTGACCGCATGGGGGATGGACATCATCAAGTCGGACGCCTTCTCGAACGCAGCCGGTACGGTCATCGATACGTTCCGTTTTCAGGACCGCTACAAAACACTTGCCCTGAACCCCGGCGAGGCTGAGCGTTTTGGGAAAAGCCTTACCGATGTCGCCTGCGGTGTTGTTTCCGTCGACCGCCTGTTGGCGGCACGTGCCCACTCCTCGCGCGCGCAGAACAATAAAACACGCGTGGAAACGAAGCTGTCCGTCGACAATACCTCTTCCACCCACAGCACGATCCTTCAGGTGATCGCGCAGGACACGCCGGGACTTCTGCGGAGTATCAGTCTGGTAATGGCGCAGCAGGCCTGCGATATTTCTGTTGCGCTGATCGATACAGAAGGAGAAATGGCCATCGACGTCTTTTATCTGACTCGCGCAAGTAAGGGGTCCAAGATTGAGGATGCCAAACTCGGCCCGGCAGAGCTGGATCGCCTTCAATGCGCGTTGGAGGAAGCTCTCGCGGAGTCACGCGTTGGCGGCGCTGCAACATCGGGATAAAGTTGCATGCCTCGAACGCGAATCCATGCGTTTTCTCGCTGCCTCGAAATACCGTTCGCCACTCAATGAAGCGGAGTAAACTGGTGAAGTTTCCTGGAACTGCACATCGTTGCCGCGAAATCGCAGTGCATCCCGGGCGAGCTTGTTCTGCGATGTGCGCTCGCAGCCAAATCTCTATAAAGTTGGAATGTTATTGATGACATCCAGAATCTTCGGCCGCCAACTGCGCGCGCTGCTTGTTTGTCTGCTGCTCTGCGTGTGCCTTCCTGTCTTGGCAAAAAAGCACGCCAAAAAACATGTTCAGACTGCCGTCCCTCCCGGGAAACCTCTGGTGCAGGAGACGGACCCGCCCAACTGGTGGAGCGGCCTGCCGAATCCCATGCTGCTGATGCACGGGAAAAATCTCACAGACGCGCATGTTCGCAGCAGTGTGCCGGGTATTTCTGTGCGACGAACGAAAATTTCCACGAACGGTCACTGGGCATTCGTGTGGCTGGATATTGCTTCCGCTCCGCCGCAACATTTTGATCTGAACGTGCTCACCGCTGGCGGTGAAACACATGTGCCTTATGAACTGGACCAGCGCCATGCACCGACGGACGGCTTTCAGGGATTCTCCTCCGCGGACGTCATGTACCTGATCATGCCGGACCGCTTTGCCGATGGCGATCTCTCCAATGATGCTCTAAAGAATGCGCCTGGGACCTATGATCGAAGCAAGCCGCGCGCATATCATGGCGGCGATCTGCTCGGCCTTGAAAAACATCTGGACTATATCCAGCAACTCGGCGCAACTACAGTCTGGATTACGCCGCTGTATGCCAACGACCCTATGTCTGCGAGTGATTATCACGGATATGGCGCTGTCGATATGTACCAGGTCAATCCGCATTTTGGAACCTTGAAGGACTATCAGGACCTGGCGCAGGCGCTGCACAGCCGCGGCATGAAGCTGGTTTTAGATACGGTGCCCAATCATGTTGGGCCGAAGAATCCGTGGGTGCTCGATCCTCCTGCGCCTGAATGGTTCCATGGAACGTTCGCACGCCATATAGAAGCAACTGGAAACTTTGCGCCCATCACAGACCCACATGCGCCGCCCGCTGCGTATCTTCCGGCGGTGGATGGATGGTTCGCCAATGTGCTTCCGGATTTGAATCAGTCGAACCCTCTGGTAAAGCAATATCTGATTCAGAATGCCATCTGGTGGATTGAGTCCGGCACGCTCGACGGATTGCGGCTGGACACGTTTCCGTATGTCGATCGCGTCTTCTGGCAGGATTTTCACTCCGAGTTACATGCACTCTACCCGCACCTCACCACCGTTGGCGAAATCTTTAACCCCGATCCCACCATCGTTTCCTATTTTGCGGGTGGCGTGAAACACGCGGGCATCGACACGGGCCTCTACACTCCATTTGACTTCCCGACCTTCTTCGCCTTGCGCGCAACGTTGACTGGAACTGCGCCCAGTGGCAATGCGTCGATGACCAAACTCACTGACGTCGAGCGGCAGGACTGGCTTTATCCGCATCCGGAGCGGCTTGTCACGTTTCTCGGCAATCATGACACACCGCGTTTTATGTCGGAGCCGGGAGCAACGGCAGGCCGCCTGAAGATCGCCTTTGGGCTGCTGGCAACTATGCGCGGAATGCCACAAATTTACTCTGGCGATGAGATTGCCATGGATGGCGGAAACGACCCGGACAACCGGCGCGATTTTCCCGGAGGATTTCCCGGCGATACAAGCGATGCCTTCACATCTGCTGGCCGCACTTCGCAGCAGGAGGCCATGCATGCCTGGGTGCAGGGTCTTCTCGATTTGCGCGCGCACCATGAAGTATTGGAGACGGGAGGTCAGCAGGATCTGCTGGCCGATGACACGGGCTTCGTATTTGCGCGCATCGCTGCTCCTCTGCCGGGTAGACCTCTTCCTGCCGAAGCACAGGGGGAAATACTACTCGTATTGATGAATAAGTCGGACGCGCCACGCACGTTTCATCTGGATTTTTCGCACACTGCGCTTCAGGGTGTCCATTCGCTGACGCCGCTTTGGAACACTCAAGAGCAGGTAGCCGTGGTCCACAATATTTGTGATGTCAATGTTGGAGCAGAACGCCTAATTGTCGTATCAGTGCAGCGGTGAATGAATGTTTTCAAGCTGACCAAAACAGTCGCGAGTGGGACCTGCCTGCTCCATTGACATAGACAGGTGGCAAGACTAATCTCCGGTTCAAAGCGTGTAATTTGGTCATGAAGTTTGTGAAACGGAATTTGAAGTTTTTTACCTATTTATCGCGTTCAATCTTTCTCCAGTTGGTTGGTGTTGGAGTTGCGCTATGGAC
>JAJYGR010000268.1 GCA_021790655.1 Acidobacteriota bacterium
CAGGTCGCTTTTCAAACGAGTCCAGAGCTGCGGTGTAGCGCAGCGTCAGCCCAATGTCGTCGAGTCCTTCAAGCAGGCAGGATCGGCGGAAGGGATCGATGGTGAAGGTTTCGCGGAAGCCTTGTTCATCCTGCACGGTCTGCGTCTCCAGCGAGACGCTCAGCTTATAGCCGGGCCGCTGCGCGCGCTCCATGAGTTGCGCGACTTTTTCGTCGGGTAGCACGACAAGCAGAATGCCATTCTTGCCAGCGTTCGAGAAAAATATATCGGCGAAGCTGGGCGCAATCACGCAGCGAAAACCGTAGTCGGTCAACGCCCAGGCCGCGTGCTCGCGGGAGGAGCCGCAGCCGAAGTTGCGTCCGGCGATGAGAATTTCCGCGCCCATATATTGCGGTTTGTTCAGAGAAAATTGTGGGTTCGGCGTGCCATCGGCAGATTTACGCCAGTCGAAGAAAAGAAATTCTCCGTAGCCGGTGCGCTCGATGCGCTTCAAAAACTGCTTCGGAATGATCTGGTCCGTATCGACGTTGACAGCGTCGAGCGGCGCAGCAAGAGAGGTGAGTGTGCGAAATGGCTGCATATTATTTACGAAACTCCCAATTGCGAACATCGGTGAAGTGGCCGGCAATGGCGGCGGCGGCGGCCATGACGGGACTGACAAGATGGGTGCGTCCGCCGCGACCCTGTCTGCCTTCGAAGTTGCGATTGCTGGTGGACGCGCAACGTTCGCCAGGCTCCAGAATGTCGGGATTCATGCCCAGGCACATGGAGCAGCCAGGTTCGCGCCACTCAAAGCCCGCCTCGCGGAATATGCGATCCAGTCCCTCGCTTTCGGCCTCCGCCTTGACGCGTTGCGAACCGGGCACGACCATGGCGCGCACCTTGGTGTTTACCTTGTATCCAGTGACGATTTTCGCGGCGGCGCGCAAGTCTTCCATGCGCGAGTTGGTGCAAGAGCCAATAAAGACACGGTCGATAAGCACGTCTTCGATTTTTGTGCCCGGAGTGAGCGCCATGTATTCCAGCGCTCGTTCATAGGCGCGACGTTCGGAGTCAGTGGGAGCGGCTGCCGGATCGGGTACTGCGCCGGTGACAGAAACGACCATGCCGGGATGCGTGCCCCAGGTGACGAAGGGTGTCAATTCCTGCGCGTCGATGACAAGCTCGCGGTCGAATTTTGCATCCGCGTCGGAAGGCAGTTGGCTCCATTGCTCGACAGCTTCGTCCCATGCCTGGCCTTGCGGAGAATTTTGACGTCCCTTGAGATACGCAAACGTGGTGGCGTCGGGAGCGATCATTCCGGCGCGCGCGCCGGACTCGATGCTCATATTGCAGACGGTCATGCGGCCTTCCATGGAAAGCGCGCGAATCGCGGAACCCGCATACTCGACAACGTAACCGGTGGCTCCGTCGGTGCCGATGCGGCCAATGATGCCGAGCGCGATATCTTTGGCGGTGACAGCGGCGGGCAGTTCTCCTTCAACAGAAATGCGGAATGTCTTGGGCTTCGACTGCGGCAGGCATTGCGTGGCCAGCACGTGTTCCACTTCACTGGTGCCGATGCCGAAAGCGAGCGCGCCGAATGCGCCGTGAGTGCTGGTGTGGCTGTCGCCGCAGACAATGGTCATGCCAGGTTTGGTGAAGCCAAGCTCCGGCCCAATGACATGCACAATGCCCTGTTGTGGAGACTGCACATCGTAGAATTCAATGCCGAACTCCTTGCAGTTGCTCCGAAGAGTGTCGATTTGTTTGGCTGCAATGGCATCTTTAATGATGAGACGGTCTGTCGTGGTGGGAACGTTGTGATCGACGGTCGCTAGCGAGCGGTCTGCACGACGCACGTTGCGCCCTGCCAGGCGCAGTCCGTCAAAGGCCTGCGGGGATGTAACTTCGTGCAGCAGGTGCAGGTCAATATAGAGGAGCGTCGGCTCGCCTTCCGGCGCGGCGACGACATGTGCATCCCAGATTTTTTCAAACAGCGTTTTATTCTTGTTTGCCATACTTCTTTCTTGGAATCCTGTTGTGTGAGGGCCTTATTTTTGATGTTAGAAAAAGACGAGATTAGCTAGACTGCGTGCATTGCCTGCCTGCGGTCGATGATTTCGTTCAACACTTCAAATACCAGCCGACCCATTTCGCGCGTGGTCACGATTTGCTGATTCGGCTGGCTGGTGCGGGCCAGGTCGGCGGTGCGGTATCCGCGAGAAAGAACACGCTGGACTGCCGCCTCAATGGCCTGCGCATCCTGCTCCAGCTCGGCGGTATGACGCAGCATCATTGCGGCGGTCAGGATTGCTCCCAGCGGATTGGCCTTGCCAGTGCCTGCGATGTCGGGTGCGGAGCCGTGGACAGGCTCATATAAATTGACTTTGCCGCCGATAGTGGCCGAAGGCAGCATGCCCAATGAACCTGTAATAACGGCAGCTTCGTCGGAAAGAATGTCGCCGAAGAGATTCTCCGTCAGAACGACGTCAAAGTTGCGCGGCGTGTTCATCAAATGCATCGCGCAGGCATCGACATATTGATGTTCCAGTGTGATGTCGGGATATTGCGCTGCAACCTCTACCACAGTGGCGCGCCACAACTGCGAGACTTCCAGCACGTTGGCCTTGTCGACGGAGGTGACCTTTTTGCGCCGCTTTTGCGCCAGCTCAAACGCGACGCGCGCGACCCGCACAACTTCGTCGCGGGTGTAGCGCATAGTGTTGAGCGCGACGCCTGTTTCACGGTCCCAGGAGCGCGGTTCGCCGAAGTAGAGCCCACCGAGAAGTTCGCGCACGAATAGAATGTCCGCGCCTGCGGTCACTTCCGGGCGCAACGGAGAATTGTCGCTGAGAGCGCTGTAAGCGATGGAAGGACGTAGATTTGCGAAGCCGCCGAGCGCCTGACGCAATTGCAGTAGCCCGGCTTCAGGACGCTTGTCAGGGGGCAGGGAATTGAACTCATTGCCGCCGACTGCTCCAAGCAGTACAGCATCGCTGTCCAGCGCTGCATCGAGCGTCGCGGTCGGCAGCGGAGAGCCATGCTGACGAATGGCCACGCCTCCGATAGGCATCTCGATAAATTGAAATTTATGGCCGTTGAGTTGGGCGACCGACTCCAGAATATGAACCGCTTCCTGGGTGACTTCCGGGCCGATTCCATCTCCGGCAACAATGGTGACTTTGATTCTCATTGCGGTGTTGCCTCCTGCATGTTTTGTTCGAACATTTGCTTAGGCCTGGGAAGAGGCAATGGTCGAAGCGCTGCGCTGCTCGGCGGCTGGGACCTGACGTAGATGCATATGCACGATGGCGATCAGGTCCTGGTCATAGACGGATTTCTTGCGGTCAGCCACTTCAATGAAACGACTATATGCGACTTCCATTTCGTGGACGTCAAGCGTGAAGCCGAGTTCCCCTAAGCGATGTCCAAGAGCGTGTCGCCCGGAGTGTTTTCCCAGCACCATGCGGTTGGCGGGTACGCCCACCAGCGCGGGTGTCATGATTTCATAGCACAGCGGGTTGGACAGCACGCCATGTTGATGAATGCCCGCCTCGTGCGAGAACGCATTGCTGCCCACGACGGCCTTGTTTGGGGAGGGCTTGAAACTGATGATCTCGCTGAGCAATTGACTGGTTGGGTAAAGCTGATTGAGCGCCAATGCGTGCCGGTACGGCAGCCGATCATGGCGCACATGCATGGCGGCGGCGATCTCTTCCAGCGCGGAGTTCCCCGCGCGCTCGCCGATGCCGTTGATGGTGCATTCCACCTGGCGTGCTCCTGCCTCGATCGCTGCCAGGCTGTTGGCGACCCCCATGCCCAGGTCATTGTGACAATGACAGGAGAGCATGACCTTATCGATACCGCGGACGCGCTCTATCAACATGCGAAACAACTCCGCATATTCAAGAGGTACGGTGTATCCGACGGTGTCGGGAAGATTGATCACCGTGGCCCCGGCATCCACCGCGACCTGAACGATCTTGCACAAAAAGTCAGGATGGGTGCGCGTGGCGTCTTCCGGAGAAAACTCCACATCGTCCACGTAGGAGCGGGCCAGACGCACGGACTGGTCGGCCTGTTCGAGCGCCTGTTCACGCGAGATCTTCAGTTTATATTCGAGATGAATGTCCGAGCTGGCCAGAAAAATATGGATCCGCGAGCGCCCTGCGTGTTCCAGTGCCCGCGCCGCCGTGATGATGTCTTCGGATTTTGCCCGCGCCAGAGACGCAATACGCGGACCCCGAACGACGCGCGCAATCTGCTCAACCGCGGTAAAGTCACCGTCGGAAGCGACCGCGAAACCGGCCTCGATGACGTCTACGCCGAGGACTTCCAGTTGCCGCGCCATGCGGAGCTTCTCCGCCATGTACATACTGCAACCCGGCGATTGCTCTCCATCCCGAAGGGTCGTATCGAAGAAAAAGACCCGGTCTTTATCCATTCTTTTTGCCTCAGCGTCCGACTGTCAGCACGTCGGCCCATGTCTTCAAATTAGCATAATTAAATCTAATCTTAACTACTGATTATATTAGAATAATTTATAGAAATCCCTTCCGCGATTTCCAAAGGGCGAGCAATGGACCTGTTTCAGATGGAAACATTTATGGCAGTTGCAGAGGAGCGCAGTTTTTCCCGAGCGGCTGTCCGCCTTCATCGCACGCAGCCTGCCGTCAGCCAGGTGATTCGCAAGCTGGAAAGCGAAATAGAAGAAGTGCTTTTTGACCGTACTGCGCGCGAGGCAACACTGACAGCAGCCGGGGAGGTGTTGCAGGAGTATGCCCAGCGATTGCTGAATCTGCGGGGAGAAGCAACCACGGCCCTGTCGGAATTTCGCTCGTTGCATCGTGGACGTTTGAACCTGGCAGCCAACGAATACACCTCGCTCTATCTGCTTTCTGTGCTGGATGCGTTTCGTCGCGTGTCGCCGCAAATTAAAGTGACGGTGCAGCGTTCCTTGGCCAGCCGCATGAGCGAAGAACTGATGCAGCATGCCGTCGAGTTCGGGGTAATTTCCTATCGCCCGGACGACCCGCAGATCCGCTCGATCATGGTCTATCGCGATGAGCTGGTCTTCTGCATGCATCCCAGGCATCCGCTGGCGCGCGTGAAAGAGGTTTCCATCCATCAACTGGCTGCGGAAAATTTTATTGCGCACAATATTCCGTCCCCGTTGCGGCAGAAGGTGGTGCAGGCCTTTCGGCGGCATCGCACGCCACTGAACATGGGTGTGGAGTTGCCGAGTTTAGAAGCGATCAAGAGGTTTGTTGCAATGGGTAACGGTGTGGCGCTGCTGCCGGAGTTGACGGCGCGGCCAGAAATCGAGCGTGGCGAACTGGTGCAATTACGCGTGCCGGAATTGGTTTTTGAGCATCGTCTCCGCCTGGTGCATCGTCGCCACGCGACACTATCTCATGCTGCTGTTGCATTTTTGGAAGTTGTCGAATCGATGGCCAAGGAGCGCGGTGATCCATTCCACTTTCAGGTGGAGAGAGGTCTGTGACCCGCTGAAGCGCTTTGTCCGGTTTTGCGGGAGATGAAAAATATGTACCGGCAAAGCGCCACGCAACTTAGAGGAGCGGTTCCCCGTATACAAAGACAGAGCGTGACATTTGACTGTACGCAGAGACCGCGGGCAGTGGTTGGCGGTTGCACATGCAAGACCGCAAACAATCGTTCCGCAGTGGTCTATGTCTGCATAATGGCCCATGTTCGCTCAGTTGAACGAGAGGATTGAATCATGAATTGTCAACATATATTTCGTCGCCGTTACTTTCGTGGTCAAGGTGCCGGGGCTGCAATCCTGGGTATCGCGCTTTGTATCCCGATCGCCATGCATGCCCAGCAAACCACTCCACCGCAGACTTCTGAGGGGGGTTCAGTTCCGCGGACAGATGCGCAGGCAGCGATGCCGTATCGCTCTCCCCATCCACCCAGACCCAGGAGGCAGTTGAGGCATTTGGCGCGGATGTTGAATTTGACTCCCGATCAGCAAAAGCAGATCCTGCCAATTTTGAGGCAGCTGGACAAGGAGGCAGAGGCGCTCCGGAAGGACACTTCGTTGGGTCCTCGGCAACGCCATCGGCAGATGCGCGCGTTGATGCAGGACACGCATCAAAAAATGGAAGCTGTAATGACTGCCGATCAGAAGCAGCAGTTTGAGCAGCGGATGCGGGAAATGCAACAACGAATGCGCGACCGCCGCATGCAGCAAAATAACGGTCAGGCCCCTCCTGCTGGTCAGGCCCCGCCCCCGCCCGGTTCGAACGGGCAACCACCGCCGCCACAGCGCTGAAACAACCTCAGAGCGCAGAGCAGGGAAAACGGAGACACCTCCAATTTCCCTGCTTCCGATTGTGTGCAATCTCTTGCCAATCCCTGTTGAAGTTTTAGCAATATCGGATCTCGCCGAAAAATGAGTGCGGTTCCTGCCGGAGCCACATTCTGACAGGTACAATTGAAACCAGTCACGGAATCAGAGCCAAACCACCTTTGCGCGACGGACAAGATTCGTCCAGTCGTCTGCGAAGCTTGGCGGACGAGGGGTTCATTACCGAATGAAGAAGTTGTTTTTTTTGATTTGTCTGCTGCCGATGCTGGCAGCAGTTGGGTTCGCTCAGGAGAGTCGGCAGGACGCGAGCG
>JAJYGR010000097.1 GCA_021790655.1 Acidobacteriota bacterium
GGAAACTCATGTGCCAATCCGTCAACGCAGGCAACGCGTAGCACTGGAAGGCTGCCAGCATTCTCCGCTGGAGGGCGCGCGGCCAATCCACGCGCACGATCCTTTGAAGCGGATGGAAGTGACGGTCGTGTTGCGCCCGAAAAATGGGATTCCCGATCTCCACACTGCTAGCGGGTCACTGCTGCCGTGGGCCAAAAAGCATCTGACGCACGAGGAATTCACACACCATCATGGTGCAAATGTAAGCGACATTGCGTGCATTCGTGGATTCGCGAAAGAACAGCATCTTGAGATTGCAGAAGAGGCCCCTCATCGCCGGACGGTTTTGCTTGTCGGGCCAGCAGAGCGGATTGCGCGGGCGTTCGATGTCGAATTTGAGCACTTCCATCATGAACGCGCATCGTATTTCGCTATTTCGAGGGCGCCTTCCATTCCGCTGGAACTGGAGGGCATCGTTGAGGCCGTGTTGGGATTGCACAGTCGCCCCAGCGCAAGACGGAACCAACTATTGCTCACAGGAGAGAAAAAGGCCCCACGCTCCATTCGCGATCTTGCGGCGGCATATGCATTCCCCGAAGGCACAGACGGAACCGGCCAGACCATCGGATTGATTGAGCTTGGTGGCGGTTTCAATCTGGCCGATATTGAAGATTACTGCTCCGGCCTGGGCATTGCTGTACCACACATCACTTCCATCGAGGTGCAGGGTGGCGCGAATCGCCCGGCGAAATCGAAAGATGTTCGCGAGCTGCTGGAGTGCGTCCAGGGCGAACTTCAGTTGTCCGCGCAGGCGATGGAGTCGGCCGCAATGGCAGCAGCGCAAAGCACGGTGGAAGTCACGATGGACATTGAAATTGTCGCAGCCCTGGCACCCGGCTCGCACATCGTGGTCTATTTCGCGACAGCCGACGAGCAGGGCATCTATAACGCGATTGCACGTGCCATCCACGATCCGCACCATAGTCCGGACGTGCTTTCCATCAGTTGGGGAGAGCCGGAGGTGGGGCTGTCCGACGCCTACATTCGAGCTGTCGATCGCGCGCTTCTCGCCGCATCGCATCTGGGCATCTCGGTTTGCGCGTCCTCCGGGGATGCAGGAGCTATCAATGACTCTCCGGACAAATTGCCTGCGGTCAATTTTCCCGCGAGCAGCCCGCACTGCCTGGCGTGCGGCGGCACGACCACCAGGTTTTCCGGATCGCAAATTACAGACGAGATTGTGTGGAACTCCAGCCACTACGGAATGAAAGGCGCCACAGGTGGAGGAGTGAGTCGGAAATTTGGTGTGCCAGAGTGGCAAAAGCACGCGAAAGTTCCTCCTGGTCCCACCGGGAAGCATGGTCGCGGAGTGCCTGATGTTGCCGGCCCTGCCGACCCGCGCTACGGCTGCGAAATTCTGGTTGGGGGCCATACCTGCGCCACTGCCGGTACCAGTGCGGTTGCGCCCCTTTGGGCGGCGCTCATCGCGCGTTGCAATCAGGCGCTCAATGCGCGCTGCGGGCATCTGCACGATCTGATTTATCACCTGGGACACGAGAGCCTGCCAGCGCTCAGACCCGTCACGCAGGGGCATAATGATGTCTATCAGGCGACCAAAGGGTGGAACCCATGCGCCGGTCACGGCACGCCTCATGGAGAAAATCTGCTGCGATATCTCAAGCATGGAATCCCGCCGAGAGGTGGCGGGTAGGCACTGGTTAGGAATTCTGTAGTCATATTTATATGACCATCTTCGCATATCGCATATTGGGCTGGTGACGCAGGGCCTCGATGCTGACCGCCAGTTTTATACGCACATGCTGGGCTGGACAGCAGCACCTTCTATAGAGGTTCCGAATGGGCTGCGTTTCTATGGCGTTTCCAGGCAATGGGTTGAGGTTGAGCCTGCGACCAGTCCGACAGAGCAGCCTTTCAATCACGTTGCTTTCACCACTCCCGATGTGAAGGGAATGCGGCTTTACCTTGCAGCACATGATGTGGTCGTGCCAACCGCAATTACGCGATGGAAGGATGGAAGCAAAAGTTTTCGAGTGAAAGATCCAGAAGGGAACGTGGTCGAATTTCTACGGCCAGGCGCAATGCGTGGCCATACGACGCCCAATCCGCAAGCCATCAGCTCGCGCATCATTCATGCAGGTTTTATGGTCCGCAACGCGTCTGTCGAGGACAGCTTTTACAAGCAATTCCTCGGGTTTCGCCTCTGCTGGAAGGGCGGCATGAAAGATGGAGTGACCGATTTTTACTCCCTGCAAGTACCGAATGTAACTGACTGGATTGAGTACATGCTCAATCTCCCTCCACATCCAAGTCATCGGCAACTTGGCGTAGCCGACCACTTTTCGCTGGGTGTGGTCAACATGGACAGTGTTGTAGCCATGCTGTCACAGCGCGGCTGGACGCCTTCGCCGGGATCGCACAAGCAAATGGGGCGCGATGCAAATACCAGTTGAATTTGTACGACAACCGTCAAGTACGCATCGAGTACATGGAATTTCGTCCGGCGCAGAAACCGTGCTGTGCTCGATTCACAGGCCCGCATCCGCAACCGGACAAGTAAAAGATTGCTGTGCAGTCACTGGCGAAGTTTGCTGGTTCGGGTAAGCTGAGACGGTAGACGATAAAGGTCCGGATGCAGCCAGACATACCCGCAGAAGAATACAGCAAGCGTCTGAGAGCGCGTGAATTACGCGTGATGCGGTTTGAAAAACTTCATCGATCGCTTGGCAATGCTCGACTCCTGCTAGCGGTGCTTGCAGGTATTGTTGCGTGGTTGTCTTTTGAGCGACATAGGTTCTCGCCCTGGTGGCTCCTGCTGCCGGTCGCAGCATTTGTCTGCGTTGCTGTCTATCACGATCGCATTCTGCAGTCGCGCTCCTATGCGGAACGGGCAGTCGCTGTGTATCGCAAGGGACTGGCCCGCATCGAAGACCGCTGGATGGGCAGCGGAGAACGCGGAGAACGCTTCCATGCTCCCGGTCACATCTATGCAGCGGATTTAGATTTGTTCGGCGCAGGGAGTCTGTTTGAACTGCTGTCAACGTGTCGCACCCGTATGGGCGAAGATAAGCTGGCGCAATGGCTCCTATCCACTTCAACCTTGCAGGAGATTCAGGAGCGCCATGCGGCGGTTGCGGAGCTTCGGCCTAAGTTGGATTTTCGCGAAGAGCTGGCTGCACTCGGGAAGGACCCTCGCGTCGGCGTGCATCCCGAAACGTTGCTGGCGTGGGCGGAATCGCCCAACGACTTGCAGCAGTTGTGGCTGCGCTGGCTGGCTCCCATGCTTGCGGTGGTTGCAGTTGCCTCGGCAATTGCCTGGGCCGCCGGGGGAACAGGTTTCCCTTTTCTGCTGATATTGCTGTTTGAAGGCATTCTTACCTACGCCTTAAAAAAGCGACTCGACGCGCTATTGAGTACGACAGAGGGTGCGTTCGAGAACCTCGAACTGCTAGCTGCGTTGCTAGCCAGACTGGAAAACGAGCCCGTGCAGGCTCCCCGGCTCCAGGCCATCCGCAAGGAGCTTTCATCGCATCACCTTCAAGGATCGCAGGCCATCGCTCGGCTACGGACCATCGTTCAATGTATCGAATCCAGACGAGACATGATGGTGAGGTTTCTCGACGTGCCGTTGATGTACTCGGTGCAAGTTGCTTATGCGTCCGAAGCCTGGCGCCACGCGCACGGCAGCGCGGTGCGCAACTGGCTCCAGTTGACGGGTGAAATGGAGGCGTTGATTTCGCTTGCGACCTACAGTTATGAACACCCGGCAGATCCATTTCCAGAGGTTGTGGAAGGCGCGCCGTCATTTCATGGAGACGACATCGGGCATCCACTGATCCCATCGGCGAAATGTATTCGCAATGATGTAAGCATCGGCGGAGAGGCGAAGGTGCTGTTGATCAGCGGCTCGAACATGTCGGGCAAGAGCACGCTGTTGCGCGCTGTCGGCCTAAATACGGTGCTGGCGATGGCGGGCGCGCCGGTACGAGCACGGCGTCTTCAACTGACGCTGCTCCATGTCGGTGCAAGCATTCGCGTCAACGATTCTTTGCAGGAAGGGAACTCGCGCTTCTATGCGGAGATCCTCCGCTTGCGTCAGATTTACGATCTCGCCGCGCAAGCTCCTCCGGTGCTATTTCTGCTGGATGAGTTGCTGCAAGGCACCAACTCCAGGGACCGCCGCATCGGGGCTGAAGGCATTGTCCAAGCCCTGCTGGAACGGGGCGCGATTGGCATGATCAGCACCCACGATCTGGCGTTGACGGACATCGATGGTCCTGAAGCGGGTCGGATTCATAATATGCATCTTCAGGATGAACTGGTAAATGGCAGGATGCGGTTCGACTTCAAGCTGCGTGAAGGCGTGGTGACGAAGAGCAATGGACTGGAATTGATGCGGGCCATCGGGTTGAAGGTTTAGCGCAGGTTCACGCAGTGATCCCTCCTCATTGTTCTAAGGCCTCATAGAGCGCGCAATAATATAGGCTCATCTACGTGGAGATACGCGAAAATATCGTTTTGGCCCCCTATACGACCTTTCGCATCGGTGGGCCTGCGCGCTGGTTTCTGGAGACGTCAAGTGAGGCCGACCTGGCGGAAGCCGTCCTATTTGCCCGCGGCAAAAAAGCACCCGTGTTTGTTTTGGGTGGTGGCAGCAATCTGCTGGTTGCGGACAAAGGTTTTCCCGGTGTGGTGATACGCGTCGCCAATCGCGGCATACGCGAGCAACAGGACGGTGAATACGGCATCTTTACCGCTGCTGCTGGCGAGAACTGGGACAGCTTTGTTTCTACCGTTGTGGCGCGAAGCTTTGCGGGGGTGGAGTGTCTGGCCGGGATTCCTGGGACCGTAGGAGGTACCCCGGTGCAAAACGTCGGCGCATACGGGCAGGAAGTTGCATCGACCATTCATTCTGTGCGCGCTTTCGACCGCGCGAATTTGCGCATGGTGGATTTTGCGGCTTCGCAATGCGAATTAGGATACCGGCGCAGCGTATTCAACACCTCAGCCCGGGACCGCTACATTGTGACGGAAGTCAGTTATCGTTTGCGTCTGCATGGTGCTCCGCAACTTACCTACAAAAATCTGACGGATGCATTTCCAGATACATCCGTTGCACCAACGCTGTCCCAGGTAAGTAAAGTAGTACGCAGTATCCGACGCAAAAAAGGAATGCTACTGGTGGAGGGCGACCCAAATTGTCTCAGTGCCGGTTCGTTCTTCAAAAACCCTGTGGTGTCGGAGTCGCAACTCGCGGACATTTCCGCTCGGATGACGAAAGAAGCGAACCTTGCGGGCGAGTCCGCAGCAGGACCGATTCCGCATTTTGCGGCGGAGCCGGGGACCGTCAAGTTGATGGCCGGCTGGCTGATTGAGCATTCTGGATTTCCCAAAGGTTTTGCCTTGGGGGCGGCAGGTATATCCAGCCTGCATACGCTGGCGCTGGTCAATCGCGGCGGTGCGACCGCGAATGAAATCCTCGCTCTGCGCGACCAGATTCGCAAGCGGGTCCTTACGCACTTTGGAATTTGTCTCGAACAGGAACCCGTTTATGTTTCGGGGGAATAAGGCGTAAAATTCACGCCAAGCGACTCTAACAGACGGTCTCGCTGCTGCATCAAAACTGTGTGCGGTTTTCCTTGCGCTGTGATGTGTCCGTCATGCATCACGACTATTTCATCTCCCGCGGAAAATGCTTCTTCCAGATTGTGCGTCACCATCAGGATGGGTACCTGGCGCGTGCGCGCCCAATCGTGAATGTTCGCTGAAAGCTGCTGACGACTGCGCGCGTCCAGCGCGGCGAAAGGCTCGTCCAGCAGCAGCACCGTAGGCCCCGCAGCCAGGGCGCGCGCAATGGCGACCCGTTGCAGTTGACCCCCCGAAAGCTCACGCGGCCAGCGATTCACAAGTGATTCGGCCTCTACCAACTGCAACAAGCGAAGGACTTTTTCCTTCTGCAGGGGCTTCGCCATGCCGCGCATGGCGAATGCCACATTTCGCGCGACAGTGAGGTGCGGGAAAACCGATGGACTCTGCAAGACCAGTCCAACGCGCCGCTTTTCCGCAGGTATCAGCGATGAGCTGTTCTTGCCCAGCGTTCTCTGCCAAACTGTTTTTCCATGGATCTGAATATGTCCAACATTGGGTTCGAGCAGGCCTGCAATGGCCCGCAGCAGGGAAGATTTCCCGGAGCCGGAAGGCCCAAAGATGACCGTGCGCGCAGCGTGGGCTTCAAAGGCAAGTTGCAGATGAAAGCCACCTTGCTGGCGCTGGAAGCGGTGTTCGAGGTCAACGGTGAGCCAAGTCCTGCTGGCTGTGTCGGAGATGGACACAGCCATACTGCTCGCATATTGGATGGGCAACTCAGACAAGGTCGCTGCTCCGTCCAGGGTCGCTTCTGTGTCGCTGACTATACAGCAAAGTCAGCGCGAACAACGAAATTGCCAGCAGAAAGATTGCGGTGCGGTTGGCCTGCGCATACTGAAAGTCCTGCACTTGGTCGTAGAGCGAGATCGACAGCGTGCGTGTCAGGCCAGGCAGGTTGCCGCCGATCATCAGCACCACGCCAAATTCGCCAATGGTATGCGCAAAGCTCAACACGCCTGCCGTCAGTAGTG
>JAJYGR010000056.1 GCA_021790655.1 Acidobacteriota bacterium
GAACCCGTCACCTACGCGCAGGAAAATATTCGTCGGCTGATGGGAAAAATACCAGTCTTTGGGATTTGCCTAGGTCATCAACTGATCGGCCTGGCGCTGGGCGGGAAAACTTACAAGCTGAAATTTGGCCATCACGGCGGCAATCATCCGGTGCAGCAAACCGGCTCCGGCAAGGTGGAGATTACGGCGCACAACCACAACTATGCCGTCGATGCGGATTCACTCAAGGAAAGCGAAGTAGAACTGACGCATATCGACCTGAACGACAACACGCTGGAAGGGCTGCGCCATCGCTCTCTGCCACTGTTCAGCGTGCAGTACCATCCGGAAGCCAGCCCCGGACCGCACGATTCGCATTATCTCTTCCAGGACTTCCGCAAAATGATGGAGGAGTGGAAGAAGTGAAGAATTTCAATGTGCGATTAGGGGATACGTTGGAAATTGAGCCTTTCACCTTGAACGGTGTCGAGTTTTCATCTTCTACACTTTCTTTGAAACCTGTAAGGAGATTCTTGGAAAACCTGATGTGCCGCATGATAGAGGCTGAGCATGAATGCTTCAATCGATAAGCTCTGCAGAAATGTTAAACTTGTTTAACAGAGAGGTGCAACCATGCTTGGAGTACGTTTAGAACCGGAAATCGAGAAGCGGCTGGAGCGGCTTGCAAAGAAAACCGGACGGACCAAGAGTTATTACGCAAAAGAAGCGATTCGGCAATATATAGAGGACCGCGAGGACTCGTTGCTAGCAGACGAAATCCTTAGCAGAAATGAGCCAACCTTTACGCTTGAAGAAGTGAGACACGAACTTGGGTTGGACAATTAGTTTTACGACAACTGCAAAGAAGCAGCTTGCGAAACTGGATCGCCCAACAGCGGACCTGATCACACGTTTTTTGGATGAGAAGATTGCGAATGCAGCAGACGCACGCCAATTTGGGCATGGGTTAGTGGGGGACCTGAAAGGACGTTGGCGTTATCGTATTGACGACTATCGTGTGCTTTGTGAGTTGCGCGACCACGAGTTGCTGGTACTGCTTGTTGCTGTTGGTCATCGTCGAGAGATTTACAAATAAGAACGGATGGTAGATGCCACGCAGAAATGACATTACGAAGATCCTCGTCATCGGTTCCGGGCCGATTGTGATTGGTCAGTCCGCCGAGTTCGACTACTCTGGCACGCAGGCCTGCAAGGCGCTTCGCGCTGACGGTTATGAAGTGGTGCTGGTGAATTCCAACCCGGCCACTATTATGACCGACCCGGAGTTGGCGGACCGCACATACATCGAGCCGCTGACGCTGGAATATCTGGAAGAAATCATCCGCATTGAAACGGAAATGCTGACCGCCGACAATCGTAGCGGTGTCTTCGCGTTGCTGCCTACTGTGGGCGGCCAGACCGCGCTGAATCTTGCTGTAGAGTTGGCCGACTCCAGCGTGCTGGACAAGTATGGGGTGGAACTGATCGGCGCCAAGCTGGAAGCCATCAAGAAAGCGGAAGACCGGCTGCTCTTCAAAGACGCCATGCATCGCATTGGGCTGGACGTTCCGCGTTCTGCGCTGGTCAATAATATTCGCGATGGATCGGAGTTCGCTGGCAAGATCGGCTTTCCCGTTATCATTCGTCCATCGTTCACTCTCGGCGGCTCCGGTGGAGGCCTTGCCTACAACCGCGAAGAGTTGATGGAGATCCTTACGCGCGGGCTCGACCTTTCGCCTGTACACGAGTGCCTGATTGAAGAATCTGTTCTTGGCTGGAAAGAGTATGAGTTGGAGGTCATCCGCGATCTTGCCGACAACGTCATCATCATCTGCTCCATTGAAAATATGGACCCCATGGGCGTGCATACCGGCGACTCCATCACTGTGGCCCCAGCACAAACGCTTACCGATCGCGAGTATCAGGCGATGCGAGACGCGGCGATCCGCGTGATCCGCGAGATCGGCGTCGAGACCGGCGGCTCCAATGTACAGTTTGGCGTGCATCCCGCGACGGGTCGCCTGGTTGTCATTGAAATGAATCCGCGCGTCTCACGCTCCTCCGCTCTGGCATCGAAAGCGACTGGCTTTCCCATCGCTAAGATTGCTGCTCGACTGGCCGTGGGTTACACGCTCGACGAAATTCCCAATGACATTACGCAGAAGACGCCATCCTGTTTCGAGCCGACAATTGATTACGTCGTAGTAAAAATTCCCAAGTGGCAATTTGAAAAATTTCCCGGAACCGATGAAGGACTTGGGCCGCAGATGAAGTCTGTCGGCGAAGTGATGGCGATTGGCCGCACTTTCAAAGAGTCGCTGATGAAAGCATTTCGTTCGCTCGAAACCGGCAAGTCCATCAGCTCGGAAGTGATCGAGCCACGTCGCCTGACGCAACGCCTGGTCACGCCTCACCCTGACCGGCTCTCGTACATTCGCTATGCATTTCGTAGTGGCTACTCCGTGCGGGAAGTTGCTCGCATGACCTCGATGGACCCGTGGTTTCTGCAACAAATCAAAGAGATCACCGACACGATTGCGGAACTGGGCGAATGGACCTATGACACGGTCTCGCCGGAACTGCTGCGCAAGGCCAAGCGCATGGGCATCTCCGATGCGCGCCTTGCCGATGTCTGGGGCATGGACAAGTCAGATGCCGCAGCCCAGGTCCGCGACCTTCGCCTGACGCACAATCTGAAACCAGTCTACAAACTGGTCGATACCTGCGCCGCCGAGTTTGAAAGTTTCACGCCATATTTTTATTCCTGTTATGACGAAGAAGATGAAGCGACTCCGACAAAAAATAAAAAGGTCATTATTTTAGGCAGTGGTCCAAATCGTATCGGGCAGGGAATTGAGTTCGATTACTGCTGCTGCCATGCGGCCTTCGCCTTGAAGGAGGATGGTTACGAGACCATCATGGTCAACTGCAATCCGGAAACGGTCTCGACGGACTACGACACCAGCGACCGGCTATATTTTGAACCGCTCACACTGGAAGATGTGCTGGAAGTGTACGAGCACGAGGCAGCGTCCGGCGCGCCGATTGGGATGATTGTCCAGTTCGGCGGCCAGACCCCGTTAAACCTGGCGCTGCCGCTGAAAGCCGCCGGAGTTCCCATCATCGGCACTTCGCCGGAATCTATCGATCTCGCCGAGGACCGCAAACGCTTCGGCAAGTTGCTCGATGAACTGAAAATTCCACAGCCGCCCGGGGCGCTTGCCACCAGTGTGGAAGAGGCTGTCGCAGGAGCGCGGCGCGTCGGCTATCCCGTGTTGGTGCGGCCTTCCTATGTGCTGGGTGGGCGCGCCATGGTCATCGCGTATGACGATGACGCCGTCACGCGCTACATGCGCGAGGCCGTCGAGTATTCGCAGCAGCGTCCGGTACTGATCGATCATTTTCTCGAAGATGCCATTGAAGTCGATGTAGATGCGCTTGCCGATGGCGAAGACGTGGTCATCGCTGGCATCATGCAGCATATTGAGGAAGCAGGCATTCACTCCGGAGACTCTTCCTGCGTGATTCCCAGCGTCGATCTCTCTGAGCGCGTGCTCGCAACCATCCGCGAACATACCCACAAACTGGCACATGCGCTCAACGTCATCGGACTGGTGAACATTCAGTTCGCCGTGCAGCGCGAAAATGTCTTCGTCATTGAAGTAAATCCCCGCGCCTCGCGCACTGTGCCTTATGTGTCGAAGGCTACGGGCGTGCCGCTGGCCAAAATTGCCGCGCGGCTGATGACGGGCCGCAAACTGCGCGATTTTCTATCGGATTATGTGAAAAATAAAAGCGTGCTCGACACTGGCTCACATTACTTCGTTAAGTCTCCAGTATTTCCCTGGAATAAATTCACGAACATCGATACCGTCCTCGGCCCGGAGATGAAATCCACTGGAGAAGTGATGGGTGTGGCTGACAACTTTGGCGAAGCCTTTGCCAAGGCACAGCTTTCCGCTGGACAAAAGTTGCCGGTCGAAGGGACAGTCTTCCTAAGCGTGAACGACCATGACAAGCCCGCGGTCGCTGGCCTGGCGCAACAGTTTGCCGAACTGGGCTTTAAGCTGGTCGCGACGCATGGCACAGCAGAAGTTCTGGAAAAGGCTGGATTCGTCGTCGAGCGAGTCTATAAGGTCAAGGAGGGTCGCCCGAACATCGTCGATCTGATAAAAGGCGAGCGCATTCAACTCATCATCAACACGCCGCGCGGGCAGGACACCTTTTTCGATGAGAAGGCAATTCGCCGCGCCGCCGTCACACAACGCATTCCGACCATCACCACAATTGCCGCAGCCCGCGCCGCAGCGGAAGGCATGGCCGCTTTGCAAAAACAGGAAATTTCCGTGAATGCCTTACAGCACTTGCACGCTGCCCGGATTGCAGCAGGGGTCTAGGGGGTGTCATCAAATGAGCCAGATGGTTGCGGCAGCAAGGTCGCTGTAATTTTAAAAAATGCCCGTCATACTGAGCAATGACTCGCGTAGGTGCGGACATTCCTCAGATTGCGCGAAGCAAGCGTACAGGTAGGAAAATCAACGCGGCTACCAGTTCCAGCACGCCATGGACGGCAATCCCCACCAGCCGGAAGGGAAGCAGAATCAGCCATACCAGCGGATACAAAACCACCGCCAACAGCGCCAGCGGCCAGCAGCAAATCAGCAGCACACACCATAGCAAAAACTTCGCCATCCTCTCCTCCCATTGCGGTCCAAGAATTCGCTCTCGATAAGGCTACGCAAAGCCAACTCCAAAAGTTCCAGCGAGAATTTTTCAGGTGTCGCTTTGAATAGAGCGGGCCAACATCGATGGCCTTTTTCTAATTCTTCCTGCCCACGTAAACCAGGGCCAGACCACCCAGGATTGCGGCGACACCAAGGATTGGAGACAAAGGAACGGAGTGGTGTACTCTCTCGGTCGCTGTCACCGGACCGACCTGAAATACTGTCTTGTGGGTAGTGTAGGTAAAACCCTGATACACCAGTGCCGCACATCCGAGTACAGCTAACAAAATTCCTGCAAGAACAGTACCTTTCATTTTGGACACCTCCTGAAAATGGCGTTGCTGTGAACTGTAGCCAGCGCGTTGTTTCTTCCGTCCGAACTTCGCAGTATGTGCAGCTTATCACGCAAAAATAGTCGTGCCGTCGAACTCCGCCTCTGCCAGCTTTTGATCTTATGTAAGGTATACCTCCCGCCACTTAGCCTAAAATAAAACCTATGCTGCTCGAAGGTATTTTCCCTGCCATTACGACGCCGTTCTACCCGGACGGAACCCTGTATCTGCGTAAGCTGGAACATAATGTTGCGCGCTATTCACGGACACAGCTTGCCGGAATGGTGGTGCTTGGCTCGACGGGTGAAGCGGTCATGCTCAGCCAGGAGGAGCAAAGGGAAGTGCTCGGCATTGCCATTGCGGCCGCTGCGCCGGACAAAGTGATGCTGGCGGGCATCGGCCAGGAGAGCGTACGGCAGACGGTGGCGATGGCCGAGAGCGCGGCGGCCCTCCGCTACGATGCGGTGCTGGTGCGCACGCCACACTTTTATCGCAACCAGTTGCATCGCGCGGACGGCCCACAGATGGAAATGCTGACTTACTTCCGAACGGTTGCGGACCATTCGCCGCTGCCAGTCGTGCTCTACAGCGTGCCGCCGTTTACGCTGTACGATTTGCCAGTCGAGGTGATCGCAGAACTGGCGCAGCACCCCAACATCCTTGGTATCAAGGATTCCAGCGGCAAGCCGGAGCGCATCGCAGCCATCGTAAAGGCCACGGCATTTTACAAGCGTACGGTGACGGTGACGACTACATTTGGCGCTGTAACCGCACGCATGGCGCAGATGCAACCGCAGAACACGACGCAGACATTTGTAACTGCGGAAGCATTGGGGCAAGGCCACGCAGCTCTGGCAGTCGCGCCGCCTCCAGCGGCCCTGAAAACGCGTCAGAAGGACGTCGGTTTCGCGGTGCTGACTGGCGGCGGGGGCACGCTGCATGCAGCGCTCGATGCGGGGGCCAGTGGAGCGGTGCTCGCGTTTGCTTCCTGCGCGCCACAGTGCTGCTACGAAGTGTGGACGGCATGGAAAGAAGGCGACGCTGGACTGGCCGAAGAAAAACAGCAGCGCATTCGTGGCGCTTCGACACGGGTCGGCGCGCAGATGGGCATTCCTGGGCTGAAGTTCGCCTGCGACCTGAATGGATATTATGGCGGCCGTCCGCGTCTGCCTCTGTTACCGTTGACGGCAGACCAACAACAGGAAGTCACCAGGCTCATGGCTGACATTCGTTATTAACTCGCGCCCGTCACGCTGGCTTTGCAGTGTAAACTCAGACGGTGTGGCCCCGTAGCTCAGGTGGATAGAGCGACGGTTTCCTAATTTGAGTAGGTTATTACTTTTCAATAACTTACCTTATCTCCTGATAGCTCAAAATGCACCAAAATGTCCTGGGTTTCAACAAAAATGTCCTGAGAATGTCCTGATGCATAACGATGGTTTCCAAGCATGTCGCTTGGGATGTTGCGACCGCAACCACAGAGCAAAATCTCTACCTGAAATCGTACGAAAGTACAAAGTCAAAGTATCCCCATAAGTATCAGCAGAAATATACCAAGAGCAACGCA
>JAJYGR010000094.1 GCA_021790655.1 Acidobacteriota bacterium
GTCGGCGGATCGCTGTCCACGTTTGTTGGGTACTTTTGTGAAGGCGCCTGAGGTGCAGTACCACCACGATGTCTACAATCAGTTCCTTTGGAACAAGTTCTAAAAAATTGATTCCGCAAGTTCGAGAGGCATGGCTTCAGCCATGCCTCTTTTCCTTGTGTGGAATATCTTCTTCGAGTCGCGCATTATATCGATCCGCAGTGAAGCCCTATTGAAGAATAATCCGCAACTTTCATACTTAACCTCGCGTCTAAGAAGGAACGAGTATTTGTCCACCAGATCATTGGGTTGCTTCTGGCCCCTTTTGGGAGAAGTCCAACTGATCAAAATTCACGTTCCTATTTCAGGTTTTCGGGACACTATTGGTTACAAATAGATTTCTGCGGTTTTATATTCGCGTGCTCGCCACAGGAATCGTCTTCCTGAGCTTGTCTTTGCACGGACAGGTCGCAAGTGATTCATCAACCGATTCCCCAGCACCAAGCGATCCGATAGCAAGCAATCTAGTGTCGGAGGTGGCTGCGACCAGTTCAGACTTACTGGCGAGTCAGACTGCTGCACCCGTACAAGATGGCAATGCTGCGCAGTCGCAGCAGACACCGACTGCACCGACTCCACAGTCGTTGCATGACCAGGCCGAGCAACAACTCAAGGTGCAGGAGCACCAGCGAATTATGGGAGTCATTCCCAACTTCAATACCGTCAACATTCAAAACGCTGTCCCGCTGTCTCCCAAGCAAAAGTTCAGTCTGGCACTTCGTAGTGCTGTCGATCCGTTTGAATTTGTTGCCGCAGGTGTGCTCGCTGGTTGGGGTCAACTTGAAAATGACAACGCCGGCTATGGTCAAGGAGCAGAGGGATATGCCAAAAGGTACGGGGCATCCTATACTGACAGCGCCGACGGCGTTCTGTGGGGCAACGCAATTTTCCCGGTCTTGTTGCACGAGGATCCCCGCTATTTCAGAAGGGGTACGGGCAGCTTTAGGAGCCGCTTTCTCTACGCCATTTCTACGACGGTTTGGACGAGGAACGACAACGGCACATGGGGGCCCAATTACGCCAATGTTCTTGGCAATATTACCGCCGGCGGAATTTCAAATTTTTATTATCCGAGTGACAATCGCGGAGTTGGCCTTACCTTTGAGGGCGCAGCGACGGTGACGGCGGAGGGCGCACTTGGCGCACTCGGCGTGGAATTCTGGCCGGACATATCGCGCAAGCTCTTCCACACGCGAGACCGTGCTCCCGTTGCTCCAGCGCCTAAGTAGCGTTTCAGTCAGCTTGCAAGAGCTTGTCCGGCAGCATGACCTGAAGCCCAGGCCCACTGAAAATTAAATCCGCCAAGATGTCCGGTCACATCGACCACTTCTCCAATAAAAAAGAGGCCACGCACCTTGCGGCTTTCCATGGTCTTGGCCGATAGCTCGTCGGTATCGACACCGCCCGCAGTGACTTCTGCTTTCTCGTAACCCTCCGTGCCTACGGGATGGATTTCCCAGCGATGGAGCTGCTCTTCCCAGAGCTCAAGTGAGTGATTCGTCCAGCCTGTAGGCGGATGCAACGCCAGCCATCGTTCCGCAAGTCGATGGGGAAGTATGTTGCGCAGCGTAATTTTTGCTGTCGGTAGGTCACGTGGCGTTTTGGGATGGCGCAGAAACTCGGTCCATTGCTGCTCTGGCGCCAGATCGATCTCTAACGAGTCGCCAGTTTTCCAGTAAGAAGAAATTTGCAGAATCGCAGGTCCGCTCAACCCACGATGCGTGATCAACAGCTTCTCGCGAAAGCTTTGCGTAGCGCAACTCACGATAACGTCCGCCGAGACCCCTGCCAGGTCGGCGTAGCGTTTGAGGTCTTCTTGGGCGAAAAGAAGCGGAACCAGCGCGGGACGACAATCGCGCACTTCAATACCAAACTGTTTTGCGAGTTGATAGCCGAGGGAAGTCGCGCCCATCTTTGGAATTGACAGGCCACCAGTCGCGACCACCAGGGCCGGGGCGGAGAATTCTGCGCTCTGTGTCAAGAGGTGAAAGCCCGCAATGTGGCGGACTTCCTGCACCTGTGCATTCAGAAAAATTTGCACGTCAGCCTGACGGCATTCCTCTTTCAGCATCGACACAATATCGCGCGCAGAACGGTCACAGAACAGTTGGCCCAGCGTTTTCTCGTGGAACGGAATGTTATGCTTCGTTACCAGCGCCAGAAAATCCTCTGGCGTGTAGCGCGCGAGCGCGGATTTGCAGAAGTGTGGATTTGCCGACAGAAAGTTTTCCGGTCGGCAATGAAGGTTGGTAAAGTTGCAGCGGCCCCCACCAGAGATCAGGATCTTTTTCCCAATGCGGTCCGCGTGTTCGAGCAGCGCGACCCGCTTGCCGTGTTTCCCGGCTTCGATGGCACACATTAAACCGGCGGCGCCAGCTCCGAGAATGAGAACGTCAAAAGTTTGAATCACTGGGAAGAGTTTTTGATGGCCTGCTTATATTATGCCCCGCCGCGCACACCCAGTAGTCTTATTCACAGCATGAGTAAGCAGCCATTACAAAAGATCATCGGTTTTCACCAGGACGAGCATGCGGACTGGGTCGCCGAGCTATCGTGCGGACATGCGCAACACGTCCGGCACAATCCTCCGTGGCTGCTGCGGCCGTGGGTAATCAGCGTGGAAGGTCGCAATGATCATTTGGGTAGGATGATGCCGTGTCGCAAATGCGGCGAGGAAGCCTGAATCCATGCGACTTACGCGGCAGTGGGCGAAGAAGGTGGAAATTTACGGCCTGTTGGTTTGCGAGTGAGCAGATAGAACATGCCGATGACAATCAAAATGGTAACGAAGCCGGCCAGTCCAAGAACACGCAGAATGGCGACCGTGTATTTGCCGGATGTCGGATTGTAATTGCAGCAGTAGAGTAGGAAAAGGTCGGTTGCGGTGCCGATCTTGTGGTCCGATGCCTCGACCATGGCGAGCCGCAGATCGCGTGGCGCGTATTCAATTCCGGAAAAATACTTTGACAGGCGACCGTCCGGTGTTGCCACCATGATGACGCTGGAATGCGCGAACTGGTCCAGTTTGCCATCTGGGCCCGGCACGCGAACATAGTGAAATCCCGTAGCGGTCGTTAACGCATCGATGGAAGGCTGCGCGCCGGTCAGGAAATGGACGCCGGAGGCTGCGGACGGGTCGCCGAGCCAGTTGAGAAAATGTTGTTTAGCTTCGACGGCCTGCTGCGGTGTGTCCAGCGGATCGAAGCTCGCAACCAGCACATCGTAATCCTTGCCAGCCTTCAATCCGGTTTGCTTGAGAGAGTCGGCCGCTCCGTGCAGCACCTGCGGGCACAACATGCCGCAACTGAAGTAGACCTCCGCCAGCACGACGGGTCGGCTCCCAAAATATTGCCCAAGAGAAACGGTCTTGCCGGTAGAGTCGGTAAACCGCGCCGTCAGCGGCAGCTTATGGTTCAGATTTTGTGCGATTCCAGCCTGTTTCAAATATGAAGGTAGACCTGTTTGCGCAGTCCCGCCCACGGGCTGGTCGGCTGCGTATTGCGCGCGGCAATGCGGCACCCAGAGGGAAAGCAGAAGAGCTGTCGTCACGGCCCATCCAAAATGGAAATGGCGGATTACGCGAGGGTGGACGTGACAACTGACCATGCGCATCTGAATGTCCTAATCCGGCGGCATTCTGCTGCAAGCTCCCTGAAAAATACCGCACTCACTATCCTACTATTTTTTCGATCAACACAATCCATGCTGTATTGCATCCATGCGGTTTTGCCGGTGAGGGAAACGGAATGTTAGCCTGTAAGGTGACATAATTCGGACTGGAGAATGCACTCGATGCAGGCAAGTTACAGCGGCGTCGCCCTACCGAAAGACGGCGAGCCGATTCAATACTCCAACGGAACGTACCAAGTACCCGACAATCCCATCATCCCTTACATTGAAGGCGACGGCACCGGTCGCGACATCTGGCGCGCTTCGCAGCGTGTGTTCGATGCAGCCGTCGAGAAGGCTTATGGAGGCAAGCGCTCGGTGAAGTGGTTTGAAATCTTCGCTGGTGAAAAGGCTTATGCGCGTTTCCAGAACTGGCTGCCGGACGACACAATCCAGGCCGCGCGCGACCTGCGCGTCTCTATCAAAGGTCCGCTGACGACGCCTGTCGGCGGCGGTATTCGCTCGCTCAACGTGACGCTGCGCCAGACGCTCGATCTGTATTCCTGCATTCGCCCCGTGCGCTACTACCAGGGAGTGCCCAGCCCGGTGAAGCATCCGGAAAAGCTGGACATCGTCATCTTCCGCGAGAACACGGAAGATGTGTACGCAGGCATCGAGTTCAAGCAGGGAACTCCAGAACAGAAAAAGGTCCTCGACTTTCTGAACAATGAAATGCTGGCGGGAACCAAGAAAAAGATCCGCGAGGATTCTGGCATCGGCATCAAGCCGATTTCCATTACCGGAACAAAGCGGCTGGTGCGTGTTGCCATCGAGTTTGCGCTGAAACACAAGCGTAAATCTGTCACGCTGATGCACAAGGGCAACATTCAAAAATTCACCGAAGGCGCATTTCGCGAGTGGGGTTATGAGGTCGCGGTGGATGAGTTCCGCGACGCCATCGTCGCCGAGCGCGAAAGCTGGATTCTTGGCAATCTGGAAACCAACTCCAATATTTCAGTCGAGCAAAATGCAGCCTTAATTGAACCGGGTTTGGAGCATGCGCCGCAGAAATTCCGCGACGAAGTGTGCGCGGAAGTGAAGCAGGTGGTGGAGAGCATCGGTGCCAGCCACGGGCAAGGGAAGTGGAAGAAGATGTTGCTGGTCAACGACCGCATTGCCGATTCCATCTTTCAGCAAGTCATCGTCCGTCCCGATGAATACAGTGTGCTGGCGACGCCGAACCTGAATGGCGACTATATTTCCGACGCCTGCGCGGCGCAGGTCGGCGGACTGGGTATCGCGCCCGGCGCCAATGTCGGCGATGGTTACGCGGTATTTGAAGCAACGCACGGGACTGCGCCAAAGTACGCGGACAAAGACGTCATCAACCCAGGCTCCGTCATGTTGTCGGGCGTCATGCTCTTCGACTTTATCGGGTGGGGAGAAGCAGCGCGTCTGATCGAAAATTCCATGGAGCGGACCATCCAGCAGAAATTTGTGACTTACGATTTTGAGCGGCAGATGCAGGGCGCGACGAAGGTAGGCACCAGCGAATTCGCTACTCGGATGATCGAGAACATGCCGGAATTATCTAAAAATTTATAAAGGAGAACTATGCGGAAGAAAGTATCGATTGTAGGCGCGGGCAATGTGGGAGCCACCACCGCGCATTGGATTGCAGCGAAGGAACTGGCGGACATTGTGCTGGTCGATGTGGTCGAAGGCGTGCCCCAAGGCAAGGCGCTCGATCTGATGGAGGCGATGCCGATCGAGAAGCGCGATGTGCATGCCGTCGGATCGAATGACTACGCGGCCACGGCGAACTCGGATGTTGTAGTGATTACGGCAGGCATTCCGCGCAAGCCGGGAATGAGCCGCGACGATTTGCTACAGACCAATTACAAAATCATGTCGGACGTGGTGAGTAAAGTGGTTGCTGCCTCGCCGGACTGCTTCCTGATTATCGTTTCCAATCCTCTGGATGCGATGGCGCAGGCCGCGTACAAGCTGTCGAAGTTCAATCGCGAGCGGGTCATCGGCATGGCGGGAGTGTTGGATTCGGCGCGCTTCCGCACCTTCATCGCGGAAGAGCTGAAGGTCAGCGTCGAGAATGTCACCGCATTTGTTCTCGGCGGACACGGCGACACCATGGTTCCGCTGGCGCGCTACTCCACTGTTGCCGGCATCCCTATTACAGAGTTGATGGACAAGGCCACCATCGATCGTCTGGTGCAGCGGACCCGCGATGGCGGCGCGGAGATCGTGAAATATCTCAAGACAGGCAGCGCCTTCTATGCGCCTTCGGCTGCCGCGGTCGAGATGGTGGAAGCGATCCTGAAAGACAAGAAGAAGATTCTGCCTTGCGCTGCGTATCTTGAAGGCGAGTATGGAATCCACGGGCTTTTCGTGGGCGTCCCATGCAAGCTTGGCGCTCGGGGACTGGAAGAGATCATCCAGATCAAGCTGACGCCAGAAGAGCAGGCCGGTTTGCAAAAGAGCGCGGATTCCGTCAAGGAACTTTGCGGTGTGATTGGCGTATAGCTGCTGGTTACGAAAATGAGAGTCATTCTGAACGGAGGTCGGTCGCCGCAGCGACGCGACCGAAGTGAAGAATCCAGAGAATATTGGCTTGATCGGTGTTACCAATCACCCTCTGGATTCTTCGGTCGCCCCTCCGCGGCGGGCAGGCGCGGCGACCTCAAAATGACAAGCCTTATTTTTCAATGGCAGTATTTTGTGAATTTGCTATAAAAAGCCCGCTCAGCGAGCGGGCTTTCTTGTCCAAAATGCAATTCAAACGATCCAACTACGCCACGCGTTCAATGACAACCGATTCAATGACGACAGGCTTGCGCGGTTTATCTGTGCGGTCGCGGTCCAGCTCGGAAA